>WQXA01000001.1 GCA_009785095.1 Candidatus Saccharimonadota bacterium
ACATCTTCAACTTGTTGACGACTTTGTCTAGCCAATCGGTCTTGATATTTTCCATGGGCAAACGAGCGCCGAGGGCGTCGACGATGGCTTCGCCCTGATCGTCGTGGATATAGATGGTGATGCCGAAACTAAAACGCTTGACCGGGATCAAGACCAGCTGCCATAGCTTTCCTTCGCGGCGAACGCCAAAAGCGCGGAATTCGGCAAACGGATGAAGCTGTCCTTCGACAGATATGCCTTCGTCCGTCAAAGCATAACGCAACTCCCGCGCCGGCCGACTCGACACGATGAGGAGAGCCACAAAAACCACCACGATCAACACCTCGAACGATATCGAGCCAAAATTAATACCCTGCAGCCAGAGGTTCAAACCCATTATAACGAGCACCACCACGATGGCGACGACATACCATTTGACACCACGATCGTGATCGATCGACTCACTCGCCGTCCACTCGATATTCAGAGTCTTGCCACCCTTGTCGTTTTGCATATGCTTAGTATATCAAGATCGCAACTAAAAGTCTACTTTCGTTCGGATTTCTGAGGCATTAGGCCGACTAATCCCGCAATCACGATGTTTATCGACAGCAAGACCAGCGCCACAATGCCGACTTTGGCGCTGACCGACCAAACTTCGTCCCAGGTGATGCTCTCGAGCACTGCCAAAATCATGGCCAGGCCAAAGAAAACCACATACAGCGCTATGATCGCTAGCGCGCTATTTCTGACGTATTTACCAACTTTCATCGAGAACCCTCCTTTGATTTACCGAACCATTGTAGCACAAAAACACTAACGGTTATAGTACTCCTGGCGGAGGAGGGGAGATTCGAACTCCCGCGCCAACTTTCGCCGACCTAACGATTTAGCAAACCGTCCCCTTCAGCCACTTGGGTACTCCTCCGTACTCCAATTGTACCAGATTCGAAAAATTTGGTAAAATATTCCTTGGAAGGATGACCGAGTGGTTTAAGGAGCCTGTCTTGAAAACAGGTGTGGGGCAACTCACCGAGGGTTCGAATCCCTCTCCTTCCGCCAGGAAATCAGGGTAGAGTGAGTACATCATGTCTAGTTTCGTATACGTCTTAGTTTTGTTTTTCTTTTGTGCCTTGGTCGGTTTCATAGGAGAAAGAGCTTCGTATCCATTGATCAAAAAATGCATGATAAAAAGCGGCATGCTAAGGGGTCCTTATTTGCCGGTGTTCGGCGTTGGAGGATTGATTTTTGCTTTTGTTTTTAGCGTTATTGACGATTTCTTTCTATACATTGTCATAGCCACGTTGATAGCCGCAGCCTGGGAGTATATGGCCAGCTATATCCTAGAGAAGGCTTTTAATAGAAGATGGTGGGACTACAGTGGCTACAAGTTCAACTTGCATGGCAGGATTTCATTACAATATGTTCTTCTGTTCGGAATATTCGCCACTCTCTTTGGGTTGGTTTATCCGTACATTTTTGCGACCATACATGCCATGGAGTCTAGTCTGCTAACATTTATAATTGGGGTTATCACAGGCATTTTCACGGTAGATTTGATAACGAGTATCATCGAGTTAGTGAAAAACAGACGAGGCAAAGAGAATGATACAATAGAATCATGGCAAGGATCAAAAAACCAAAGACGCTGAAACATATCACCCTATTTGGTTTTTTCGCCGTTACTGTGGCCATGACCATGGATATTCACGAATATCCGGTTTTTGCGACGTCGGGGCTGCATCTTATTTTCTTCCTGGTGGCTGGTGCTATTTTGTGGTTTATTCCCACGGCGCTATGTGCGGCAGAGCTGGCTACTGTTGAGACTTGGAAAGATGGCGGGATTTTTGTCTGGGTCAGGAATACCTTGGGCAAAAGACTCGGTTTTGCGGCCATATTTTTCCAATGGCTCCAGGTCACGGTCGGTTTTACGGCCATGCTCTATTTCATAATCGGCATTTTTGCCGATAGTTTTAATTTGGCGATTATCAATGAAAATCCGCTTTTAAAATGCGGCCTGGCGGCGCTGATCTTTTGGGTGATGTCGCTCATGCAGCTAAGAGGTTCTCGGCACACGGTACTAATAAACAAGATCGGTGTCATTGCCGGTATTCTTATCCCGGCCGTCCTGATGGCGTTTATGTCGATAGCCTTCTTGGCGAGCGGCGGACATTCTAACTTGGAGCTGATTGGCGATTCGGTCATGCCTGACTTTAGCAAAATCACGACCATTGTCGTGTTCATCTCGTTTATTTTGTCGTACATGGGCATCGAGGCCTCGGCGTCCTACACCAACGAAATGAAAGATCCCAAGAAGAATTATCCCATCGCCATCCTGATGGTGGCCGGGGTGGCGATTTTGCTCAATGTCATCGGCGGGTTGTCCATCGCCATCACGGTGCCGAATTCGGATTTGTCGCTGAACGCCGGCATCATTCAATCCTTACAGGCCACGCTGGAGTTTTTCGGGGCGAACTTTGGCTGGCTAATTAAGATCCTCACCGTCATGATCGCCACCGGAGTATTGTCGGAATTAAGCGGCTGGGTGGTCGGGCCAATCAAAGGTCTGCAGCAAGCCGCCGAAGACGGTTTGTTGCCCGCTAAATATGTCCGAACCAATCGCCACGGCGTGCCAACCCGGCTGCTGCTCGTGCAAGGGATCATAACGACGGCCTGGATCACTATTATCACGCTGATCGGTGGCGGCAATAATCTGTCATTTTTGATTTCCATCACTATAACTGTCGTGATTTACGCGGTGGCGTATTTGCTGATGTATGCGGGTTATTTCAATCTGATATTAAAGAAAAAACATCTAAAGAGACGTTTCGAGGCGCCGGGCGGACAAATTGGAAAAATCATCATCGCCAGCGTCGGGCTCGTCACCACCGTGTTTTGTTTGGTCATTTCGTTCATCCCGCCCAGCTCGCTGACGGGCGGACAAACGGGGCCATATTTTGCGGCGCTCGTTCCGGCGTCGCTGCTGGCTCTGAGCGCGCCTTTTGTGATTTATGCCGTTCGAAATCGAAAGTCCAAAACCAGCTAGTTTTAAAAATAGTATTGACATAAGCGCAAATGTGTGCTACACTGGTAAAGTAATGTACCAAAATAAAGAAATAACACTAGAAAGATTCAGCGGCTTCAGATACAACCTCTTGGCTGGTTTGCTGAGTTTAGGCGTTATCGTCACTGGTCTGCACGGCGCGTCGCTGTTCGAGAAAAATTCGATATCGCCGACCGATTTCAAATCCCAGATCGTCAAAGAACTCCACACTCACGACCACTCGCCTTTTAAACCTAAACCTGTTCTGGCTGATCTGCGGCAACTCCGAAATGTTGGTAGCGAAGGCGACAAAGTGGCCGAAAATGACAGCAAGCGCAGCAACTGGGACGTTTACCAATTTTAGTTTCTGTGTTACGATATTAGTGCAATTATAAAACAAGGAGGGGTTATGGGAGACGGCGATAAAGCTAGTCCGGACGTGGCGGCACAAAGTCCGGCCAAATTAGCAAAAACAAAAAAATCTAAAAAACCGCTAATCATCACGCTGATTATCGCAGGAGCGTTGCTCCTAGCCGGCGTCGGTTTTGCGATTTGGTATTTTGCTTACTACAATTCGGACAGGAAAGTTTTGAGCGACGCCTTTTATAATCTCACGAGCACTACCGAGGGTACCACCGAAGCAAAAATGACGATCAAAATAGTTGGCGACGATGTTGGCACGCCGGATATGAGCCTCAGCGCAAATATCAAGGCGAAATACAATAAAGACGCCATAGCGATGGACATTGATGGCAAGCTCTCGGCGGAGACGATGTCGGTTGGAGCTAGCGCTAATCTAGTGGCCAACATGAAGGACGGCGAATTTTATGTCAAGGTGAACGATCTAGAGGGAGTGTTAAATAGCGTGGGCATGAGCAGCGCTGCTCTCGGTGTCGATCTGAGTGCGGTGTCTGACAAATGGATCAAAATTAGCTCGGACGATCTCGGCGATCTAATCCCACAGGCCGATGTTAGCACCGATGACTTTTCGAAATGTCTCGAAAAAGCTGGGACTACTTTACGCGAGCAAAGAAGCGTGCAAAAGGAACTCTTAGATGCCATCCAAGATAGCAAAGCCCTGACCGCCAAACGCGTCGGCAAAGACCGAGACGGCATAAAATTCCAACTAACGGGCGACATCAAAGCCACGCCCGAACTCGCTAGCAAATTAAAGAGCACGGAAATTTTCAAATCGCTGAGCGATTGCGCCAAGAAACTGGACGACGCCGATACGGCCGCGGATATAGCCAGAGTCGCCGAGGACGATTTTGACTTGGCGACTATCGAGGAAGCCCTAGGCCAACTCAGCATCGAGGTTAATTTCTGGGTTAGTCCTTGGGGTCACCAAGCGACTCGCCTGCTGGTCAGCGTCAAAGTTGATGAACCAAAAGTCGAGTTTACGCTCGATATGACGAACAAGAGCGGCAAAACTGAGATAAAGATGCCGAGCGACAGCACTTCCCTAACGTCGATCATCGAAGATCTCATGGGTTCATATAGTCCGTATAGCGATTTGATTGACTATGACGACGTTTACGACTACTTGTGAGGCGATGGATGCCTAAATCTAAAAAGAACGCATCATGGAAAACGGCCGTGTCACCGGGTGGCGCGGCCGGCAGAGGCCATAGAACCCAATCGATTGTCATGATCGCCACGATCGCGACTCTCGGTGTCGTCATCGCTATCCTAGTGATCGCGTTGGTTATCATGGCGGGAGATGCGCGTCAAGACAAACTGACCGACAACGAGGTGAACACCGAATCAAATGAAGATATACCACTAGCTCGAGCTACCGCCATCAACGCCAGCGGCTTAGACGGATCGAAGCTCATCACCGCGGCCGATCTAGCGGAGGGCGAGATTCCTGATCACTACATCGGCAACGAGGACTCGGCTGTCGTGGTTATCGCGTACGAAGATTTCGCCTGTTCGCACTGTCAGGCGCTGGCGGCCGACGCTGAGCAAATCTACGTCGATTATGGCGACCGCGTGCTGTTCATTCACCGCAGTTTCAATTTGGGTTTTCCTAATTCTGAGAAAACATTGCAATCGGCCGAGGCGGCCTATTTGGTGGGCGGCCAGGACGCCTATTGGGCGATGACCAAATTGCTATACCAGGACGACAAATTCACAGGCCGGATGAAGATCGGCCAAGCGGTTTTCAACGGCTACGCTAAACAAATTGGTCTCGACTCGACGAAATTTCAAGCAGCTTCGGCCGAGGCGGTCATAGCCAACAAACTTGGCCGAGACCGCGAGCTCGGCATCGAGGCTGGCGTCAATGGCACGCCCTCCTGGTTCATCAACGGCCAACAAATTACCCCGAGAGACGCCGAAATCCGGACGGCTCTAGACGCAGCGCTATCATTGTAATCAAAGTATGCTATAATCTTCTCATTAGTCAAACTAAGGAGGAGTTATGAGCAAGCACTCGGATCCGGTGACCAAAACAACAAAACAGTCAACTCGAGGGAAGAAATCCAAGAAAAAGTCACACAAAAAACTGGTGATTATCCTGTCGATAATCGGCGGCCTGTTGCTGGCTGCTGGTGTTGGTTTGGCTGTTTGGTTTTACGCTTTTTACAATAATGACAAGCGAGTGCTGAACGACGCGTTTCATAACTTTATGAGTAGCGATGCTGGTTCGGGGGCTATGAATATCAAAATGAATGTCGCAGAAACAGAAACTTCGTCAAGTATGCGAGCCGAATTCGATTATGTATTTCGAGGTAATAGTGACGTCGCAGTAGTCGATATGCAGCTCAAGGCCGGCCCCGACGAAATGTACTTAGACCTCAGCGCCAACATGGCGGCAACGTCGAGCGGTGATATTTATCTCCGCGTCAACAAGCTCGGCAAGACGCTAGAATCGATGGGGGTGGAGGCTGATCAACTGGGGATTGACGTCGATGCCATATCCGACAAGTGGTTCAAATTCAGCATGGCAGATCTCGAAGAACTTAGCGGGGCGCCAATTAACGATGCTAGTTATAAAAAGTATTACGAGTGCATGAATGATGTTGTGTTAGATCTCCAAAATAACCGTGACATGCAGGAAGACCTACTGAGGACGATTCAGGATAGCGGATTTCTTAGCGCCCAGCGAGTCGGCGGTGATAAAAATGGCATCAAATTTAATCTCGAGGTCAATTTGGACGAGACCGGCACTCTAATTAGAAAAATCATCGGAGCTAAATTTGTAGACGGCTTTATTAAGTGCTACGAATATTATACCGGCACGAGCATATTTGACTCTGAATCGGACTCTACTTCTGACACCGAGTCGTCCTTTAGCTCGGATTTGGCTGAAATTAAAAAGTTCGTCTCGGAACATCTCGACGCGGAGTTTCATTTTTGGGTCAGCGAGTGGAACCATAAACCAACCAGAGCAGAATTTAAACTCAAAATTACCGACGCTCCAAATGTGCCAGACATCAAGATATCGGCGACCATGAGCATGGATTACAAAAAAGTCGAGGTGTCTGTGCCGAATGACGCCGCCAGCGGTAAATCACTCATAAAGGATATTCAGCGAGCGATAAGCCCTTACGCCGATCAGCAGGCGCAGACTTTTTTCGTCGACGATTATTTTGATGATGATTACGTTCGCACTGGCAACGAACGCTTCGAGCTTGTCTGCAAAGGCAAGACAGCAGCTGATTGTGAATTGCGCCGCGTGGATTGAGTTAACTGAGGTGATTTTACTCCTTCATCACATCTAATTCCGCGATCAGGCGCGTCTCTAATGTGCGCTTGTCGTCGAGCTGGCGTTTCGTTTCCTCGACGAGGTGTTTAGGCGCTCGATCCACGTAGCCGCTGCTACTGAGGCGTTTTTCCAAATTAGTGATTTCTTCCCGCACGGCAACCAAACGCATTTCTAGGCGCGTCTGGTGCTCGTACAATAGGTCTTCGTCGATGTCGAGCCAGGCGGCGTGATCAGTCACGGCCAAACGCATCCCCCTGCCCTTTTTGGTCGGCCGCACCGATTTTAGCCCAGCCAACGCCTCAATCAGATCAGAATTTTCGTTAATCAGCGGCTCGTGCTCGTAAATGAGGTCGTACTTGCCGGCCGGCAGCTCGGTGGTGATAAAACGAACACTGCTGACCAATTCCTTGATTTGATCGAATTCGGCCGCTTTGGCTTTATCAAAAATCAACTTCTCCGGCCACTTTTGGGAAATCAACAAAGTCTCATCGTCATGCAAAGTCATCCAGATCGTCTCCGAAACGAACGGCGCAAAAGGATGAACCAGACGCAAAATTATATCGAGGACGTGGCGCAAGAACGCCGGCCGCGGGTTGATTTTGCTGGCCTCGATGAACCAATCGGCCACGTCGTCCCAAACCACGTGGTAAACGATGTCAACCGCCTCAGCAAAACGGTAGTTTTTGATGTGGCCATCGATGGTTTTTCGGGCGGTGTCGAGCTGACGCAGAACCCAGTGGTCGGCTAGGGATATAGGCGCATCGAGCGCGGAGCCGCAACTTACTGCCACGCGACTATCGAAGGACGGCGAGAGAGTCAGTGAGGAGTCCTGTGACGACAGGCACGACGAACGGCGTGGCAGTAATGTTGGGGCGGAAGCGCTGTTAATTGGGCTCGCCAAACCGTCTTCCTTCGGTACGTGATTTCCGCCCGTCGTTACGGGGGAAATCACTTTCGCCTCGTCGTAACTACGTACAGCCTCAGGAAGAGATTTTGGCTCGTCAATGTCTCTATTCTTATCCTGCCCCTCGATAAACCGCGCGATATTCCAGAGCTTGTTACAGAAATTGCGGCCGGCGACCACCGACGCGACCGAAAAAGCTTGCGCCTGGCCAGCGGAGCGATTCATGACGATGCCGATACGCAACGCGTCGCTACCATATTCGTCAATGATATCCATCGGATTGACCACATTATTCTTACTCTTACTCATTTTCTGGCCTTTTTCATCTGTTACCATACCGTGCAGATAGACATTCCTAAACGGCACTTGTCCCGTTCTGTACAGTCCGAACATAATCATCCGCGAGCACCATGGCCGCATGATGTCGACGCCGTGTTCCATCAGCGTCGTCGGGTAAAAGCGCGCCAGTTCCCCACCGCTCAGAAAATCCGTCGTGATAAACGGCCATTGACCAGAGGAGAACCAAGTATCAAAAGTATCATTGTCACGCTGATAAGTCTTCCCTGCTACGGTGATTTCGGCTTGATCGACGCGCGCATCAAAAATCCAATCATCCTCGTCTGCAACATTTTGAAAGGCCGGAATCGGAATGCCCCAAGGAATCTGGCGGCTAATATTCCAATCGCGCATCTCGTCGTAGTAGCGAACTAGCTCGTCGGCCTTTTGTGCCGGGGTGAATTTGATTTCTCCGGCTTCGACAACTTTTTTCGCACGCTGGGCCAGCGGCTGAACATCCATGAACCACTGTTTCATAATCAGAGGTTGGATAACCGAGCCGCATTTGTAACAGTGCGGCACTTGGTGCTCGAACTTTTCGATTTTCCTGATCAGACCTAATTCTTCTAGATCTTTGACCACTGTTTCACGAGCAGTGTCAACATCCATTCCGCGATATTTTCTCGGCGCATTATCGGTGATTTTGCCGTCCAAGCCAATAATCTGAAGTGGCTCTAGGTCGTGTCGCTGGCCGATGTCGAAATCTAGTGGGTCATGCGCCGGTGTGACTTTGACCGCGCCGGTACCAAAACCTAACTCTACCGCTTCATCCGCCACAATTGGAATTTCGCGATCCGTCAAAGGTAATCTGACCATTTTGCCGACTAGATCCTTGTATTTTTTGTCGTCTGGATGAACCGCCACGGCCATGTCGCCAAGCATGGTTTCGGGTCGCGTGGTGGCGACAATGATTTCCGCAGCCGTCTCGTTTTCTACGACCGGATAGGCGATGTGCCAGAGGTGAGATTTCTCCTCACGAAAAACGACTTCGATATCTGCAAAACTCGTCTGATGCTGAGTGCAATAGTTCACGATACGCTCGCCACGATAGATCAACCCCTCATCCCACATCTTTTTAAAAGTCTCGTAAACCGTCTCGACCACTTTCTTGTCCAGAGTAAATGTGTTGGCTGCCCAATCGCAACTAACACCTAGGGCTCGCACCTGTAGCTCCATATTGCCACGATTTTGCTCAACAAAATCCCAAGTCATTTTATACAATATCTCACGCGAAAAGTCAAATCGTGACTTGCCTTCCTTCTCGAGTGCTTTCTCGAAAACCACCCAAGTTTCAAAACCGGCATGATCAGCACCCGGGATGTAAATCGTATCACGACCATTCATCCGTTGGTAACGGATAACGATATCCTTAATGGTTTCTAAACTGTGGCCAACATGCAGATCAGCGTTAGCATTCGGCGGCGGCATGACAATAGAATACGGCTCGCCCTGCCCTGTTGGCGCGAAGGCACCCGAAGTCTCCCAGAGAGCGTAAACCTCGGGCTCGTAAGTGTTTGGTTCGTAGGCTTTTGACAATTTCATTTTAACCTCTGCAAAATTGTTGTTTTCACGTGAAAACAACACTAACCATTCAGCCCACCTCTGACCGAATTTCTTTACTAAAAAACAAATGTTTGTTTCATAAGCATTATACCACAAAAGAATTAGGTGGTACAATATACATATGATTAGAGAGATCAAGGATCAGACAGAATGGGATAAATTGCTGACCGAACAGGGCGGCCATCCGTTGCAGCTCTGGGCTTGGGGTGAGCTAAAACAGGCGCACGGATCGTGGACGCCGTATCGTTTAGCGATCGAGCAAAATCATGAATTTATCGGGGGAGCGCAAATTTTGGCGCGAAAACTATCAAAACCGTTCGGGCGGATGTTTTACATACCGCGCGGGCCGTTCTGTGCCAAAAATAACAGGGGTGAAATTTTACAGGAACTAACTAATTGGGCAAAAAACCGTGGCGGTATAGAGCTAAAAATCGAACCCGATTGGGCGGAAGCGGAACAGTGGCCAGCCGGTTGGCGGCGCTCGAAAAACCGTATTTTGGTGTCGCAAACCGCGATAATTGATCTTTCTCGTAGCCAGGACGAGATTATGAGCAGGGCGGCCAAAAAAACCCGCCAATATATCCGAGGATCGGCCAGTGCGGGCGTCACGGTGCGGCGGGTGACTGCTAAAAAAGACATCGCTAAATGCCTCGAGATTTATCACAGCACGGCCAAGCGAAATAAGTTTGGCTTGCACGAGGACAGTTACTACTATGATTTGGCGCGGTTAGCGGGCGATTCTAACCTGATTTATCTAGCGGAAAAAGACGGTCAGCCGCTGTCTTTTCTTTGGAATCTGCGGACGCCGAGCACTGAGTTTGAGCTGTACGGCGGCGCCAATGAAGCAGGGCAGGGGCTTAGGTCGAACTACTGTCTAAAATGGCACGCTATAACAGAGGCAAAAGCCGCCCAAGTCGCGATTTACGACCTGAACGGTCTACTAAACGACGGAGTTAGCAATTTCAAGCGCAGTTTCTCCGACGACGCGATCACCTGGGTGGGGACGTGGGACAAACCGCTGTCGCCGCTCTATTACGCCGTGGAGACCGCTCTACCGGTAGCCAAAAAAACCGTCCAGGTCTTGAATAGACTAAAAAAACGCTGATTCTAGCGGCGAAAAATCTTCTTGGCTAGCGTCTTAGTGCGTTTTTGATGAGCTAATCGTCTGGTGTAGGTGATTAGCTGGTCGATCTGGTTTTCTTTTATGAGGCCGAAAAACTTCTGGTATTTCAGAGGTAGAGTGGTCAAATCTATCGCCTCGAGCGCCCCAAGAACTCGCGGGTGATTAGCCACCCGGGCGATGAATTGACGCCGCTCGCGCATGCGTTTGCTGTGTCGGAAATAATATTCCTCAAAAATCACGCTATAAATGTTGTATAACAGATAGAAATTGATCTGTTCGGTGAGATCGTAAATATTTTTCTGTCGATTGATTCGCTCCAAACTGTCGGCCAGAACCAGCAATCCCTCGAACTGCTCCGGGCAGTAGGAGCGGGTGAGAGAAATATTGTCTTTTCTATAATGATAGAGTTTTTGCCTCGAGACGATGACTTTTTTGGCGTCCAAAAAAGCGGCGAAAGTCGCTAGACCGTCCTCGTGGATTTTGACTTTTGGATCGACCGCCATCAGATTGGGCTCGATGATGGAGCGGCGGAAAATTTTGTTCCACATGGCGGCGTAGATACCAAAATAAAAGAAATTACCGGAGTAAATCATGCGAGGATAGATGTCGCTCATTAGCCCAGGGCGATTGAAGACGCCCTGCGGCACGGATTGTTTCGCCGGATAAGACCGGCCGCGCATATCGAAATAGTTATCAAAAGTAATAATGTCGGGGCGATGCTCAGCGATCAACCGGGCGACTTTGGCGAGAGCTCGGGGCGCTAGATAATCGTCGCTATCAACCAGCCAGATGTAGTCGCCTCGGGAAGCTTTGAAACCGGCTTGTCGCGCCAGGGTGTGACCGCGGTTTTCTTGATGGATGACTTTGATATTCCTAGGATAACGAGCGGCGTAGTCATCGGCGATCTGGCCACAGTTATCGGGCGAACCATCGTCCACTAAAATCAACTCATAATCCGAAATGTCGCCCTCGATGATGCTATCGATACAGCGCGGCAAAAACCGCTCGGCTTTGTACATCGGCACTATCACACTAATCATATCTCGATTGTACCATATGGTAAAATGGTTGCATGAAAAGGACTTTTTCTGAGTTGTCAAAAGAAGAGTGGCGCGAGTTTCTGGCCGGCCAAAAAACAACCCATATTTTTCAGAGTGTGGAGCGGATCGAGTTGCGCGAAATGATGGGTTATCAAAATTACATTGTCGGTCTGCGCGAAGGGGGCAGGGTCGTTGCCGGCGGCGTGCTGCTCGGTCGCCGTGGCGAATTTTGGATGGCTTATGGGCCGCTGATTGATTGGGATAATCATGATTTGGTGGCGGTTTTCCTGAGTGGGTTGGTTGATTTTTCGCGCGCCAAAAACATGCTAAAAATAGAAGTTTTTCCGGATGTTTTACTGTCACTGCGCGATAGCAAAGGTCAGATTCTAGAGCAGTGGGATCGATCGAGTATCAAACAGGTTTTTCGTGAGGCCAATTTCCGCTACCAGGGCGAAACGATTGGCTACGAAATGAAAGCCGGTCGCTGGGCTTTTACCAAGGATCTGTCGGGCATTAAGGACGTCGATGCTCTTCGCAAAACTTATCGAAAGACGCTGCGGGCGCGGCTGAGGCAGACTGAGAATGATGTAAAAATTACAACACTAAAACGTGATGAACTCGGCGTGTTGGTAGGGTTGATCGATGAATCGGACGCGCGCCATGGCGTTTCTGGTCGCCAGGCGGAATATTACGAACAGATGTACGATGCGCTGGGTCGCCACGTGAAGTTTTTGGTGGCACGAAAAACCTCTGATAACAAGCCGATTGCGGGGGCGGTCTTTGTCGATAGCGGCCGCGAGATGGCTTCATACTTGAGCGGCATGGATCGGCGTTATCGTGAGCTAAACGGGCGGGCTTGGCTGCAGGATTTTATGATGAGAGAGTGCCTGAAAAAAGGTATTCCAAAAGTTAATTTTTTCTGGATAGAAGGGCGATTTGCGGATAATCCCTTGCTCGAATTCAAGAGCGGTTTCGGCGGCGTGGTCGAGGAATACATCGGTGGTTTTGAGAAAATTATTAGTCCGGCCAAATATTATTCGCTCAAAGTGGGACGAAAAATTGGGCGGGTTCTACGACAAATTCCACGCCGCCAGGGTCATCGAAATTGACGGGTTGACTTCGGTGTTGAGCGGGTCGCCGGGCGGGACTTTTTGTGCCATGAAATAGCCGAGGCTGGCGATCATAGCGGCGTTATCGGTGCACAGCTCGGGCGTGGGGTAGGTGATTGGAATGGGCAAGCGCTCGGCTAGCTCGCGGCGTAGCTCCTGGTTGGCGGCGACACCTCCGGCGATGACGACCGATTTAGGCTGAAATTCGGCGTAAGCGGCCACGATTTTGTCGACCAGTGTCTCGACGGCTGTTCGTTGGAACGAAGCCGCGAAATTATGGCGCTGTGACTCGTCCAGAAGCTCGGGGAGGCCGGTCGAGGGGAAAGTGTGGTCGTGGCCGACTTCTGACTGAACTGTCCTTAGAACGGCTGTCTTGAGGCCAGAAAACGAAAAGTCGTATCGGTTCGACATTTTGGCTTTAGGAAAAGTATAGGCCAGCGGATCGCCGGTTTTGGCCGCTCTGGCGATCGAAGGCCCTCCGGGGTAGGGCAGGCCGAGAATTTTGGCGACTTTGTCGAACGCCTCGCCGACGGCGTCATCGGCGGTTTGGCCGATCATTTGGTAGTCGCCGTGATCATGGAACAGGACGATCTGGCTGTGCCCGCCGCTGACGATTAGAGCTAGCATGGGAAATTGAGGAGGATTTCCTAAACCATTTTTTCTCATCCCGTAATACGTCAAGCGATCCGCGCGGTGCGACATCTCCATGTCCTGCGGACGGAGACTCTGTCGCTCCGGCGTCTCCATTGACGCATTTTCGTGAAGAGGATTCAGAAAAAGGTTTAGGGAATCCTCTTTATCCGTCATTCCGGACGGTGTCGAGACAAGATTTTGATCGCTCTCATTAGTTGCCAAAATGTCTTCCTGAGGCTGTACGCAGTTACGACGAGGCGAAAGTGATTTCTCCTGTGACGACAGGCAGAAATCACGTACCGAAGGAAGATCATTTGGCAACGGTGAACATGGCTTGCCGTCGATGATGAAATTTGCATAAACATGCGCCTCGACGTGGTGAACCGGGTAGAGTGGCTTGTTCTTGATGAGCGCCAGCGTGCGGGCGGTCAGCGAGCCAATCAGGAGCGAACCGACCAGGCCGGGCATAGTCGCCACGGCGATGGCGTCGATCTCGTTCCAGCCGCCAACTCCTTTTACGGCCTCGTCAACGACAGGCAAAATGACCTCGAGGTGCGACCGAGCGGCGACCTCAGGCACGACGCCGCCGAACGCGGAATGAATATCGATCTGCGATTGCACGACGTTCGATAGCAGCCGCCTACCGTCTTCGACCACGGCGGCCGCAGTCTCATCGCAAGACGTTTCGATTCCTAATATTTTCACATCTGTTATTTTAACATACCTCGATCTTAATTTAGCAATTGTTTGTTCTTTTCCTACTCGTTTCATTGTAAAATAGTAAAGTGAAAAATATGCTAAGGCGGGCAACGACGCGTGAGGTCAAGCGCTGGGATGAGCTTTTGCCGGAAAACGAGGCCGGCGGCGAGGTTTTCCAGACCAAGTCGTTCGCTGCTATCAAGGAACGCCAGGGCTGGCAACCGGAGTTTTGGGTTTATGAGACTTCTTTCGGTCAGGTTTACGCGCTGGCGCTAACTCGACGGATTACTGGGGTGGGGCGGATCGTCTACATGCCGCGCGGCCCCAGCATCACCAACATCAAGCAATGGACTGAGATCTGTCGATTGAATCGCCGATTCGAGAAAACAGCGACGCTTATCAAGATGGATCCGCCGATCGCCCGTGACAACGCTAAAACTTTGCCGAATGATTTGGTTAAGGTCGGCAACGTCCAGCGTTCAACCGCCAACACTGTGGTGGTTAACCTAGAGCAAACCGAGGACGATCTCTGGCGCAGTTTCCGGCAGCGTGCCCGGCGTTCAATTCGGGGTGGCCGAAAAGAAAAACTGCGGGTGGTTGACGTCGAACCGTCGCGCGCTAGTGTCGATCAGATGTGGCAACTCTACAAAGGCACGGCTCGGCGTGCCAAATTGACCACCCGGCGCTCGAGATACTATCATCATTTTTGGCAAGAGTTTGGTGGTCGCGGCGTCGGGCGGTTCTTCTTTGTTCTCGAGCCGAATCACGAGGAGCCGGTGGCCGGGGCTTTTGTGCATTGGTCGGGCAAGAACGCTCTGTACAAGGACGGCGGCTCGCGACGCGATAGCAAAACTCACTTTTCGCATCTACTGCATTGGCAAATCATGCGTTGGCTGGCCGGGCGTGGCGTCAGCACTTACGATCTCGGTGGCACGCCGCCCAGCGATCGTTTGGATGATCCAATGCATGCGCTGGCGAGTTTGGTGACCTTTAAGCTCAGTTTCGGCGCGCCGGTGGTTGACTTTGTTGGTACTTATGATCAAGTACTAAAACCGGCCAAGTACAAGAGGTGGCGCCAAATCGAACGTTTGTGGCGGGCGGTGGCTCGTCGCACGCCCGCTCGCGATATTTATTAGAATCTGGTACAATGGGCAATCATTATGATTAAAAGAATCCTAAAGAAAATTCCTGGTTACGAAAAGTTAGTAATACCGCTACACCGGGTGCGGGCTTTTCGGGCGGCCAGCAAATACGATTATCCGGCCTCCAACATGAAAGTCATCGGTATCACCGGCACCAACGGCAAAACCACTACGGCCTTTATGGTGCACAAAATGTTAACAGCAGCCGGCCACAAAACGGCTCTGATGACCACGGTGGCCTATGGCGTCGGGAACGATCTCAAACCGCAAATTTCGCACATGACAACGGTGAGCGCCAAATTGCTCAACGAGCGCATCGCTGGCTTTCGTGATGCTGGCGCTGAATATCTGGTACTAGAGATCACCTCGCACGCTCTGGCGCAGCGTCGTGTCTTTGGCATTCCGATCGATGTGGCTGTTTTGACCAATGTGACGCATGAGCACTTGGATTACCATAAAACTTTTGCTAATTACTTGAATGCTAAGCGAAAATTGTTCAAGATCGCCAACAGAACGCACGGCGGGCAGCGCGTCGGGATCATTAATGCGGACGATCCGGTGGCGAAGATATTTGCCGGCGATATTGCGAATCCTTTGACCTATGGCATCGACAAGGGCGACCTAAGGGCGCGACAGGTCAAACTAGAATCGACCGGTATCGATTATTATGTCAAAGTCGACGACGTTAAACTCCACATTCGCTCGCCAATCCCGGGTCTGTTCAATGTTTATAATTCGCTGGCAGCGGTGGGCGTGGGGCTGAGTTATGGCCTGACGCCGGAGCAAATCGAAAAGGGAATTGCTGCGTTAACATCGGTCGAGGGTCGAATGAACCGCGTTAATGAAGGACAGAAATTCCAAGTCGTGGTTGATTTCGCTCACACGCCGGATAGCTTTGAGAAATTACTGAGCGATTTTCGAAAATCGACCAAAGGCAAATTGATCGTCATGTTCGGTTCGGCCGGCCGACGCGACGAAAAAAAGCGAGCGGCGCAAGGCGAAATCGCCGGAAAATACGCCGATGTCGTGGTTCTGACCGAAGAAGACGATCGTGATGTCGACGGCCAAGAAATCCTGAGCCAAATCGCCGAGGGTGCCGAGAAATCCAACAAAAAGTTGGACGAGAATTTGTTCAAAGTGCTCGATCGCACCGCGGCCATCGAGTTCGCGCTAAAGCAAGCCAAAGCGGCCGACGACGTGGTGATGCTGCTCGGCAAAGGTCACGAAAAAACCATCGAGCGCGCCGACGGAGAGCACCCTTGGGATGAGACTGAGGTAGCGCGGAAAATTTTGCGGTCGAAAATCTCGACCAGTTCCAGGAAATCAGCCTGAGTGCTATAATAAAAGCATGAACAATTTAACAACCATCGACCAAATCGAGTCGAGCGTGGTGTCGCTGCGCGGGCAGAAAGTGCTAATCGACGCCGACGTGGCGCGGTTTTATGGCGTGGAGACCAAACGCATTAATGAAGCGATCAAAAATAATCCGGACAAGTTTCCAGATGGCTATATTTTATCTTTGCATGCAGACGAATGGCAAAACTTGAAGTCGAAATTTTCGACTTCAAGTTGGGGCGGCAAAAACAAACTGCCCAAAGCGTTCACCGAAAAAGGCCTATACATGCTGGCCACCATCCTGAAAAGTCCGCGCGCCACCGCGACGACGCTGGCGATCGTGGAAACTTTCACGAAAATCCGCGAGCTGACCGGCCTACTCAGCGACCTGCCGGATTCCACGAACGGCGTCGAGCGCCAGGCCCTGATCGACCAAAGCAGCCAAATCATGTCGGGGCTACTGGACGAAAACATGCGCGTTTCGGAAACGGAAACTACTGTCGAGGTCAATTTTGCGGTCATGAAAGTCAAGCACACGGTCAAACGTGGCCGCAAGCAAAAGTAATTCTAGTCCAGCGTCAACGACACGCAGCGGATGTAGCCGCCGCCTTTGGCGAGTTCGGGGGCGTCGATCGGGATGACTTTCAGGCCGCGCCGCTCGAGCTCGGCTTTTAGCTGTGGCGCGTGGGCGCTCATGATGACGGTTTGCCCGGTCGAAACCGAATTCAGACTCAGACCGCGCACTGCCTCGTCGTAACTGACCGCGATTTTCTCGATCGGTAAATTAGCGATTTTAACCTGCGATTCTTCGTCGAAAGCTCCGGGGTAATAGGCAATCAAATCGTCGCGGATCACAGTGAGCGCCAGATCGACATCGTAGAAAAAGCTATCCGGCCAGCCGGTAGCGGCGTTGATAACCGGCCGATCGTCGCCGTCCAAATCAGGCAGGGTGTGTAACTGCACCAACTCCAGCCCCAAAGTTTCGGCTGCGAAAGCCTGCGCCGCCGCGTCGCTGCGATAGCCGCTGCCAGCCAACAAATATTTGCCGCAGGGCAGGGAATCGCCTTGGCCGCTAAATTTCAATCCGTCCGGCACGTGCACCAGAGTTTTTCCGAGCTCGGCCAAGATTTCCGCAGCGTGTGCCTCTTCGCCTTTCCGAGGGCCCGGCAGGCGGCTCAGGACGCATTTTTCGCCACGCACCAATCCCCAATTGGCCGTGTAAACGCCGTCCTGTGACGTGGATGGCGGCGGGACTTGGATGACTTCGATGCCGGCTGTCTCGAAAGCTTTCCGGATAGTCGCGTGCTCGGCCTTGGCCTTGTCGACCGCTATTTCAGCATCGGTGTAATAGGGGTTAATCCAATCGGCGCTACTAAAATAATCGGCGCCGCTCATCAAAACTTTTTGGTTCAACATATCGCAAAATATTGTAGCACATGCTAGAATGGGAGCTACTAATGCGAGGGGGTTTCATGGGAAACAGGTCTGGACAATTACCGACAAACAAAGATTTAATCGATATCAAAGAAACTTTGGCGGCCTACTATGATATCGTGCCAAATGCGAATAAATCGAATCAGAAAGTGATTTTCGGCACCAGCGGCCATCGCGGAGCAGCCGAAAAAGGCAGTTTCAACCAAGCCCACATCGTGGCCATCACGGCGGCGATAGTCGAATATCGGCGCGAGCGAGGTTTGGGCGGATCGATTCTAGTTGGTCTCGATACGCATCTTCTGTCGCTGCCGGCTTTTCGCACGACGTTAGAAGTTTTAGCCGGCGCGGGCGTGCAATACGCAATCGATTCTCATATCACGGCCGAGATGCTTGACTTGGCCGAGCAAGGCCGAGCGCCCAAAGGCTGCGCTATCTGGACGCCGACGCCGACGATTTCGCACGCGATCTTGCACGCCAACGGTGACAAAACCGATTTGGCTGAGATGTCTGATGGCATAGCGATTACGCCGAGTCACAATCCGCCGACTGATGGTGGCTATAAATACAACCTCGAGCACGGCGGGGCGGCTGACGCGGACGCGACGAATTGGATTGCGACGCGCGCCAATGAGATTTTGGCGGATGGTTTCGAGAAAGTTCCCCGAGCCGATTTCATAGAAGCCCTGAACCGAGCCGAGCGAGTTGATTATCGTACCAACTACGTCAAAGATCTGAGTAACGTCATCGACATGGAGGCTATCGCCGTGGCCGGCGTGCGGATCGGCGCCGATTCGTTGGGCGGTTCGTCGATGGATTATTGGAGCGAGGTCGCGAGAACCTACAATCTCAATCTGGTCGTCTTGAATGATGTGGTTGATCCGCGGTTTTCTTTTATAACTTTGGACTGGGATGAAAAAATCCGCATGGATTGCTCTAGTCAGGATTCGATGGCCGGTACGGTGAGGCTCTCAAACGAGGCGGGCGATTTCGACATTGTGACCGGCAACGACTGTGATGCTGATCGGCATGGCATCGTGGTGAGAAATCCCAAGAACGACAAATTTGAATTGATGAACCCGAATCATTTCTTGGCGGTGGCGGTTAATTACCTATACGGCCAGAATCGCCCCAATTGGTCGACTAATTTACAGGTCGGCAAAACTCTAGTTAGTTCGAGCCTGATTGATCGCGTGGCAGCCGGACTCGGCCGGGCAATCTACGAAGTCCCGGTGGGTTTTAAATGGTTCGTGCCCGGTTTACTCGACGGTTCGCTCGGCTTTGGTGGCGAAGAATCGGCCGGCGCGAGTTTCTTGCGTCGCGACGGTAGGCCATGGACGACTGACAAAGACGGCATTGTCCTAGCGCTGCTGGCGGCGGAAATCTTGGCCAAGACCGGCCAAACACCGGCCGAAATGCATCGCGAGCTAACCAACAAATACGGCCAAAGTTGGTACGAGCGCATCGACGCGCCGATTGCCCCCGATGACAAATCAAAATTGTCGAATTTGAACGCCGAACAGATCACTGCCACCGAGCTAGCGGGCGAGCCGATCATTGCAAAACTGAGCGAAGCGCCCGGCAACGGTGCCAAAATCGGCGGCCTAAAAGTCGCCTCTGAGAACGCCTGGTTCGCAGCCCGACCGAGCGGAACCGAAAATGTTTACAAAATCTACGCCGAAAGTTTCATTTCGCACGATCATCTGCTCGAAGTACAATCCGCTGCTAAAGAAGTTGTTGCGCGAGCGATCGGAGAATAGTTAGCAAATTTGCGCTTAAAGGATCGGTGCAATGTTCCAAGCCGTATGTCGGGGGTCGATTTGAACTATTGCATCCCTCGGTAGTGGTTCTGGCTGTGAGCCTATAGTGTGACTTGGTTTAACCAGAGGAGCGTGAGTTGGCGGGTTCGTACTACTGGCTCTGCCTATGCGGTAGTCAGTGCGAACTGTCACAGCTGAACTGTGGCGGTCGCTGGTCGGCGCATCGACGGCTGCTTATTAGATTGCTGTGTGTTGCGCTCTGCGTCCACAGCAGGGCGTTTTTTATGCCGTCTTGGTTGTTGAACCGGAACTATTCCGTCAGACAATTTTATTCCGGCTCGTCGTGCCAACCTATCCACCTCTCCAACCCAGTATGGAAGTTCTCTTTTCTCTCTATTACGTTTACCAGGCTTACTATAGTCAACCCGATGACCTTTAACACTCGCACTCCCCATGACGGTTGTGAGAAATAGAGCACGACCTACGTAATTCTCTCGCAATCTTATTCGACGATCTGCTGGAGATTCTTTACAATCTTGAGGCATGAACATAACAGCATACTTTTGCCAATATTCTTTCCATGCAATACCCTCTTCAGTGCGTATGGCATCATCACGCTCAAGCCAGGACATCTCCTGTTCGGCCATTATTCTGGAGCGTTCTGCCCACGCAGCGGCCTCTTCGTACATCGGTTGTTCTATTAATGCTCCAAGATTATCTAAGTCAGCAGAAACTTCATCCAGCTGAGATGGTTCAGCTTCAGTATCAGTCTGGGCAGATTGCTCTCTCACGTGCCGGGCTGCCAGCATACCCCACGCTGTCTTATCGCTATGTATAATAGACTTCATAGTCTTTGGGTCGATATGGTCATCGGGCATGAGTTCCGGGTCAGCATAACCATCTGGTTCTTCGAAATAGCCAGCTCCAGTAAAAGCTCCAGGTTTTTGCGGTAAGCTATCTCGCCCTTCATATCGTTCAATAGCACTGCTCAGTCGTTCTGCCATAACACCTACGATCTTTCTCCCACCGCAGTTAAAAGTATTTGCGGAAAATTGTAACACAATGGGGGGGGGTGCTGTCAAGGGCTTTTTCAACAAAAATTCAATGGAAATATAGAAACTAGCACTCGGGGCTTGCGAGTGCCAGGATTTTGCGCTACAATGGAGAGGAAAGAAATTAACTCGAGGAGGAGTTCATGACCAAAGTTCCAATCAAACCCCTGGGCGAGCGCATCGTGGCCACGCGCGAGGAAGCGGCGACTAAAACTGCGGCCGGCCTTTATCTGCCGGACAACGCCAAGGAAAAATCACAAATTGCCAAGGCCGTGGCCGTTGGCGCGGCCGTTCGCGAAGTCAAAATCGGCGATCGGATTATCGTGCGCGAGTATTCCACCACCGAAGTCAAAATCGACGGCGTGGAATATCTGATCGTCAAAGAAGAGGACGTCCTGGCGACGGTGGCCTAGAAGAAATTAATGAAAGGAGAAAACAATGGCAAAGAAAGTATTTTATGACGACGAGGCGCGCGAGAAAATTTTAGCGGGCGCGCGAAAATTGGCCGACGCGGTCAAAGTCACCATGGGCCCAAAAGGCCGCAACGTGGTCATCGGCAAAAGCTACGGCGGGCCGAGCGTGACGCACGACGGCGTGACGGTGGCCGAGGCGATCGATTTGCCTGAGACAGAGGAAACTTTGGGCGAGAAAATCGGCGCTGATCTAATCAAGCAGGCGGCCAAGAAGATGAACAAAGATGCCGGCGACGGCACCACAACGGTGACGATTCTGACTTATGAAATTTTAAAAGAAGCCAACCGATTGATCGCGGCCGGACACAACCCGATGGCGCTGCGAAAAGGTGTCGAAAAAGCCGGCGCAGAGGTTTTGGCTGGCCTAGCCAAGTTGTCCGAACCGGTTGATGGCAAGAAAGACCGAGTGGCTGAGGTGGCGACGATCTCGGCCGGTGATAGCGAAATCGGGCAATTGATCGCTGACGTTATCGCTAAAATTGGCCGCGACGGCGTGGTTAGTGTCGAAGAAGGCCAGAGCCTGACAATGGAGGCCGAGGTGGTCGAAGGATTCACTTTTGACCGTGGCTACGTTTCGGCGTATATGGCGACCGACACTACCCGCATGGAGGCGATTTACGAGCGGCCCGCCATCTTGATTACCGATAAAAAAATCAGTTCAGTCCAGGAATTTTTGCCGATTCTCGAAAAGTTAGCGGCGGCGGGTAAGAAAGACGTCGTTTTGATTGCCGACGAGGTCGAGGGCGAAGCACTGGGCGTGCTAATCCTTAATCGTTTGAAAGGTGTCTTTAACACTGTGGCGGTCAAAGCACCGAGTTTCGGCGATCGCAGAAAAGACGTGCTCGAGGATATCGCGATTTTGACCGGCGCGACCGTCATCACCGAGGATCAGGGACTGTCCTTTGAAAACGTTGGCCTCGAGGTGCTCGGTTCGGCGCGCAAAGTTATCGTCGGCAAAGACAACACCACGATCATTGAAGGCGCGGGCGACAAACGAAACATGGCGGCGCGGATCAAGCAGATCTTAGCGCAAGCGGACGTGGCTAGTTCCGAATACGACAAAGAACAGCTCGAAAAGCGTGCGGCATCGCTCAACGGCAAAGTCGCTGTTATCAAAGTCGGCGGCGCGACCGAAACCGAAATCAATGAGAAGAAATATCGTGTTGATGACGCTGTGGCTGCGACCAAAGCGGCTCTCGAGGAAGGCATCGTCCCGGGCGGCGGTGTGTCGTTGATCGCGTTGAGCAAAGAAATCACCGGCCAAAGCGCCGGCGCGGAAATTTTGCGCGTGGCCTTGGCGCAGCCGTTCAAACAGTTGATGAACAACGCCGGACTCAACACCGAGGCGTTATTCGCCGAAGTCAGCACCGCCAAAATCGGCTATGGCGTCGACGTCATGAAGCCGGAAAAAGGCGTCATCGACCTCAAAGCCGCCGGCGTAGTCGACCCGGCACGCGTGCTGCGCGAGGAGATCCAAAACTCCGTTAGCATTTCCGCCACAGCCATGACCATGGGCGCATTGGTGGCCGACATTCCCGAACCAAAAACCACCGCTCCCGATATGGGTGGTGGTATGGGGATGATGTAAAAATTTGCCTCCGGAGCAATTTACCTTATACATATGACAAAACCTTGTTGACTTAGACACAATAGTATGATAGACTATCCACCATTATGACAAGACCAGAGACAACAGGTGGGAATGATTTAGTGAAGATGGTAACGGGCGATTTATCGGCTCGGGGGGGGGTAAGCGAAGAAACGCTTGCTGACGTTGAGATTTTCTTGCGACGGCTCGAGACGGAACACGGAGGGAGCTTGGTATGTGGCAATCCAACCGAGTTCTCTAGTGCGGTGGCACGCGCGCTAGTCCGACACGAGGTAGCAAACAATGGTCGTCATACAAAAGTAACTTGGGAAGAAGATCACGATCGTGGTGCGGCTGTTGTCAATGCACTGATGGGTAGCAAAATTGTTGCGGAGTACTTCACTCTCGACAAGAAAAAAGGAGGTGGCAGACCGATTGGGTTGACACTTCCCGCAGAATCGGCTAAAGAAGAAGATAGTGGCTTGAGCGAAATAGAGACAGAAGTCGCAGCTCTCGAGCAAGAAGTACTTACTGCAGAGGAAGAACTGGGCGAGCTTGCAGAGGCGCTAGGAATGGACGATATAACAATGGATCCTTTTGATATCCCCGAAAATACTGACCCATGGACAAAGAGAGGACTACTGAAAGCCAGACTTGCCAAAATCCAAGAAAACTTATATCCTGCTAGAGAACTTGCTAAGGAATTGGGCATCGACACCCTTGAGTCGGAAGCGGTCAATACAGGAGCAGGTGATTATGTGGAAGTGGTGTAAGGCCATTGTGTCTGGAGAAGAAGTAGAGTAGAATGGGCAAAATAAGTTAAGTTATGGGTGGGAGATAGGAAATATATGAAAGGAACTGGTAATGTACCCCTCAGGGATTTGACTGATGAAGTTAGGGGGGGGGGCAAAGCTCGTGGGAATGATACAGCACAATCTCCAATGGCACAATCAGCTTGTCTATTACTTTCATTTGAAACAGAACGAGTAGGTCGTCCAATGACTTTTGCGGATCGATTTGCATATGATGCAAATCTTGTCAGAGTTGGCAAGAGATTGTTTCCAAAGGAGATGACTTGGCTGGAGAATACTGGCTTTCCTACCTGCGAAGGCTGCTCTGCTGACTGTGGAACTGAAACACCAGATTGGCTCAAGTCTGTAGTCAAAACATTAAACCGAGAAGTTTATCCCCGTAGCAACTAGCTTTTCACGCTATTCTGCTCAAAGAAATCAACCCACTTTCGTTCACTTGATTTCCTGGCGATAATATGTTATGGTTTTCAACAATGAGAAGGCGATCATTCAGTACCAGTCAGACTCTAACTCTAACAACGGGTCGTCCAAATTTGCCACTGGTTTCGTATTCCCCTAATAGCGAACAGCCAGAATGTCCGTATGACGCGAGTAGACGTGCTTCTATCGCACGGCGTTTGTTCGATCTGGCTGGGGGGGGGATCGATGAAGGGCTCGAGAGAGAGCTGGCTCATTGCTCGAAAGACTGCCTGAAGATAGGTTTCAACAAAGGTGGCAGTCCTAATTTTTGCATAGTGAGATGCCAACTTGGTCTACGGCCAGAAGGAAACCCAACCGATAACTTAGGCAGCGAATGCCGTCAAGCTTGGAAAGGCTCTGACTCGTTGTCACCGCTTGCCTACGACCCACTAAATGGCCAGCGAAGCTCTTCATTTACTCACGACTTAATGTTAGTTGAGCGTGAGCTTAGCAGCGTTGCGCCAGAGACTCTGACGCGGCCTGATGGTGATTGTGTCTCAACAGATATGCTAAACACACGACCATTGAGTCTAGAAGATGCAGAGCGCGTCGATCAGCTTGTAAAAAACTGTGGTGGATGCCTAAATGTCACCTGTGCACTATACAAATCGATCGCTAAGTTGAAAAGTCGGCGTGAATCCGAGTAATCAAACTAGAAATTGAGCCTACCCGGCATGCTGCTGCCCAAAGAAATCAACTTCTTTGATGACGTCCAATAATGCCTGGGCGCGGCGGTTTTCGTCCGGTATGGTGCGGGCGGTTTCGTAGGCGACCGGTATGAGCGAGGTGTCATCGGTCGAGCGGATAATTAGCAAAATGGTGTTGAATCTCTCCTCGGGCGGCAGAGTCAATCTGTCGACTAGCGGTCGGAGTTCCGCCAGGGCGCTGCGCTTGATATTATCGAGTTCGGGCGGTATGGTAGGCGCCGCGGCCGGTGCCGGCGCAGCGGGCACGGCCGGATCGGGCGTCGCAACCATCGCGGCCGGATCAGGCGCTACAACCGGCGCAACCGGATCAGGCGAAACAGGCGCCACGGACGGATCAGGCGAAACAGGCGCCATCGCCTGAGCGGCAGGCGGTTCGCCAACCGGTGCGGCAACCGGCGCCGGCTGGCCTTGGATGCCGGCTATCATCTGGTTTAGCTCGTCGTCATTAACCTTGCTCTTGCTGGTGTCTTCGTCCATTCCCACCCTTTCTTTTCCAAGATTATATCATAAGCAATTTAGTTTTGTAAACTACTGTCTCGGCACGAAAATTTTAACGGCGTCGGAGGCGCGCTCGGCGGTCACAGTGCGGACATCGGACAGCGACACGGTATCACCACCGACGTGAATGGATAGGTCGGACGCGGGTAAAAACTCCAATTCTTCGTAATCGGACACGACGCCGGGCAGGCCAAAAGTCGCCCAACGGCCGGCGACCAAGCTTTTGCCGAACCAGCTATTGTTTGACGATCGGCCGCGGACTTTATCGAAATGAAAGAAAAAGTCATCACGAGCTAAGAAATTGCCGACTCCCGGGGGATGGAGCAGGCCTTTGGCGGCGGGAGTGAGGAAAAAGCCGATGCTGTCGTCGCGGTAGGTCAGGCCATCGCGACGCCAAACCGGCAAGGACAGAGCGTTGATATTGCGAGATAGTTGACCGAGAGCGCTCGGCCGCAGGCTAGCGACCGGCGAGCGGCGAGGCCGGCGCTGGCGAGTGTCACGGGCTGGCTCGGAGTTTAGCCAATCGACCGCCACAGTGGTGATGCCGAACGTGGCATAGGCCGCCACGTAGAATTTGATACGGCGATTGATCGTCAATTCGAGCGGGTGAAAATCTAGCGTTTTGCTCGTGAGAATTTTCGTAGGATTCTTGATCGAGCCGTTCAAGGCCGAAGCAAAATCGTTAGCGTTACCGAGAGGCAGAAAGCCCGCCACGACCTGTTTTTTTGATTCGAATAGACCTTGTAAGGTGACTTGGTTGACACCGTCACCGCCGGCGCCAAATAGTACGTCGTCGTCCTTTAGCGTCTCGCGCACCATTTGCACGGCCTCGAAATACGGCACTTTGTTCAGAGGGATCTCGACAAATTCAACCCCGCGCGTCGTCGCGATTTGTTTGAGAGCGGGTGCGACTTTCTGGTCGTATTCCGAGGCACGACTAGATGTCAGCGAGTGAACGGCGACTATGCGACGGAAGTTTTCCATGCTTCAATCATAGCATATTTTTAGGCGGGATCAGGCTCAATTTTATTAGGAAAAAGTATTGACCTTTGAAAAGTTTCATGATACAATTATCCAAATCACATATTTGCCAGATCAGGCGACGCCAAAGCTGACAAATGAGGTGAACAATTCGCGCGGCTATGTTTTGAACCGATCGGCCGCGTGGGCTCGTAACTAATTCGGTTTAGGAGAAGTTTATGAAGAATTTTATTGAATCAATAGGAAATGTCACTAGAAAACCAGTGGCTGTTGCTACCGTAGCAGCTGCAGCTTTCGGACTAGTTGGTGGATGTACTGTTTCTGGGTCAAACCGGGGGGGGGATGTTTCGCCTCAGGTTGCTGCGTCTCAGGATGATATGCCTGAGGATATTATGGGAGCAAAAACGTTTGCAGCACCACAAGGAGAAAGACCTAAAGACATAGAGCCCGCAGAGCCCACACTTGGAGCTTCGAATACTCCAGAAGCGACAAATAAAAGAGAAGGAATTACTCCTAGCCCCTCTAAACAACAGCCAACTGGAACTCCTAATGAAGAAGCTCCGACCAGTGCCCCAGCCACTATAGAAGCAAAAGATGAGGCAGAACCACCAGCTGTTGAAAGCCCTAAACCCACTGAGCAAATCGAAGCTCTTGACGACGTGGGCATTATAGAAACCATAGCTGAAGAACTTAAACTATATTTGGGGGCGGGCAGCTATCTGACTGATAATAAGCTCGACCTAAGAGATCGCAGCTTGAGAAATAAATTAAAAAAAGAGTTATCAGCACTAGAGCAGAGATTTGGTAGCGAGCTGGCGGAAGAAGTTTTAAAAAGCGCGCTTGCCCGAGCGCTCACTGGTATAGAAGATCCATCACCGGCGGCTAAAAATAGAGACTACGCCATGCGTTTCATAAAAGGTCGCATTGGAAATCTTACTAATAGGACGCTAAATGGTGATGAGAGCGCTGAAAGGGAACTGGTTAAAATTGAAGCTGAGGTTCAGGAAAAATTACAGGCGGCCATCGATGATGGTAACAAGGGCGGTAATCCCGGCAGTTCGACAGAAAATGTTAGTTACAGAAGAACAAAATTAAGCGGAGAAACGAGAGCTTTACTGCGGTTTCTCTACGGCGATGACGCAAGAGTGGACATAGTGGAAGTATGATAGTGGAGTGTCTTAAAACATTCCATTAACCACAAAATCCCGCGCTCCGGCGCGGGATTTTTCTTAGTGGTACTGCTTCAATGCGACAATCTAGCTACATTTGACTGACCGGATTGCTTTATCTGCGGCTCGCAATGACGCTAAGCGGCATCGGGTCGGTCTTCATCAAGCCCCTCGCACAAGGGATTTGTCCCTGTCGAGCCTAAATCAATACCTACCTTTGGTAACATTCTGCTAACCGGCACACCTCTTCGGGCAGCGCGCTTATAGACTCTCGCTAGTCTATTAATAATTGCTTGGTGCTGCTGTTCTGGAGATGGCGCATTTAACAACCGTACAACTAGCTTACCCATTCTGTCTATTATTCGAGCCACGATGCCAGGACGCCCTTCTTGTATCAGGTTAGGTTGACGGGGGGGGGGTATATCAAGACTCTCACTCATATTATATCTCATTGTACAATTCAAATTCGTTTAGGTCAAGTGGCGTACTTGACTTAGTGATATTGTTTTAGTGCGACAATTGGATCTTGGCGGGCGGCGCGGGCGGCTGGCCAGAGGCCAAACAAGAGACCGACAACGAGCGGTACGCCGAGACCGATGGCGAAAATCCACCAACTAGATACTAGTGGCAAGGAAAATTGCAGGGCGATCACATAGCCGGCCGCGTAAGCTAATAGTAGTCCAACCAAGCCACCACCTAGCGTCATGAGGAGAGCTTCTAGCAAAAACTGCTCGAGAATCTGGCGTTTGGTGGCGCCGACGGCTTTTCGGATGCCGATTTCGCGCACTCGTTCGGTCACGCTGACTAACATGATATTCATGATGCCGATGCCGCCGACCAAGAGCGATATGCTAGCAAAAATCAGAGCCACCAACGTGATCGTCGCCAACCAACCGGCGGTGGCGCCAGCCGCTTCGTGGGCGGTGTGCACAGCGAATTCGCTGTCGTCAAAGTGATCCCGCTGCAGCGTGGCGACGACGCTCTTTCTGGTTTCTTCCAATTGTTTTTTGTCGACCGCGCGGACAATTATTTGCCCAATTTGCGCTTTGTTGTCGGTGAATCGGACGCCGTCGGCCAGAGAAATAAAGGCCGCCTTGTCGACGTCAACCCCGGCCAGCGAAATCGGTTGATTAGCGGTTTTGACCACGCCGACCACCATGAATTCTTTGCCCTTGATGTTGATTTTCTGACCCATGGCTTGATTAGTTTCAATCAAGCCCGAAGCCAATTTTTCACCGAGAATCACGTAGTTACGAGCAGTTTCTTTATCAGAAAACCAATCGCCCGAAATCATTTTGAGCCCCAAAACATCCGGCAGTTGATCGTTAGTAGCAACAGTAGTGATATTGTCATAGAAACGCTGGCCGCTCTCGACGCGGCTGCCCAGGAACATCATGGGAGCGACATCTCGAACGCCGGAAAGTTTGCTAATCGCTGTGACATCGCGCTCGGCCAGAGTTGTGGCGTTAGCCACCCGGAGAGGCGAAAAGGCTTCCATACCCGTGGTGCTATCGCCGGCCGAACGAATCAGTAGAACGTCGTCGTTCAATCGAGCGGTTTGGTTGATAATGCTGGCACGTAGTCCGCCGCTAAGAATCAGAATCAGGGAAATAATAAAGACACCAATCACCACGCCGAGGGTCGTGAGCAGAGTCCGCGTGCGATGAGCGCGCAGGCTTCCCAGAGCGAGGCTAAAGCTAACCGGCAAAACCATTATTTCTTCCCCCTGACGAAACGCCGCGTACCCCGACGTTTGCGGGCGGCTTTACGGCGCGAGATGAATTTGTTGGCGATTGAGTGCGCTCGATTCTCAGTTAGCTCGATGTCCTTTACGATGCGACCGTCTTTCATGTGAATCACCCGAGAGGCGTAACTAAGCAGATCAGGATTGTGTGTGACCATCAAAATAGTGTTGCCTTCGCGGTGAATGCGCGTTAATTCGTCCATGATGATCTCGCTATTTTTGCTATCGAGATTGCCGGTCGGCTCGTCGGCCAAAATGATCGACGGATTATTGACGAGAGCCCGCGCGATGGCGACGCGCTGGGTTTGGCCACCGGACAATTGATAGGGCATATAATATTCGCGATTTTGCAGACCGAAATTTTTTAAAAGCTGACTGGCTTTTTGTTGGTGGCGGAAATTTAAGCCTCGTTGGTAAGTCAGCGGCAGAGTCACGTTGTTCAAAATGTTTAACTTTTCTATCAAATTAAAGTTTTGAAAGACAAAACCAATCTCGCGATTTCGAATGCGGGCTTTTCGGGTGCTCCTGATGCGGGCGACGTTGCGGCCATTCAAGATATATTCGCCGTCGGTCGATTGATCGAGCAATCCCAACATATTGAGCAGGGTCGTTTTACCGCAGCCGCTCGGCCCCATGATGGCCACGAATTCGCCGCGCTCGATCGTCAAATCCACACCGTCCAGAGCCGCCATCGCCGTGTCGCCGTAACCGAAAACTTTACGCAAATTATGCAGGCCAATCACCGGAGCGGTGCTGCTAACGGGACTCGCGAAAAAAATAGAACCAGTACTATGAGGTGTGGTGGCCATCTTATCAAGTATCATACTCTATTTCAAACAATTTAGCAACAGGCGAAATCAGAAAAATTCCGAACCAGGCACGCTATTTGATCAGGGTCAATTTGACGCGTTTACTCATGACGAAGTAGAGCGAGACGAGGCCGGCGTAAATCAGCGCGCCGAGTATGACGCCGATCAATATGATGATACCGCCGGCGCCGATGCCGGAGCAGACTTCGTGGCTACCGTAATCGAGATAACCGTAGCTGTATTGTTGATAACAGTATTGCGCGAACATGCCAGTGATAGACATAATCACCGCATATAGAGCGGTTAGGCCAATCGAGATGAAAGCCAAAAGTCGCCCCAGTTTCTTTTGCATGGCAATGAACACCACGGTCAAAATGTAAGAAACGCAGATCAATAGTCCGAAGATCATCGTCTCGATGGCCAAAGCTCCATTCGTACCGCTCGGCAAACCGTCCTCGGCTATGCTAGCCAGAGCAAAAAAGAACACAAACAAAAAACTCACGCTATACATTCCGAAAACAATCAGCCAAAAAACTAGCAAGCCACCCAGACCTCTGAGCGAATTCTCTTGTTGGATGTATTGCGCTTGAGGCAGATCGTCCGACCGCGATGCCTCTGATTTAGTTGATATTTTGTTGTCCATCATTCCTCCTTTGGTTATATTTTTATTCTACCACGATTTTCGTTATAAATGAAAGTTAGCAATATTAAAATCTGGCGGAGACGGCGAGATTCGAACTCGCGAGAGCCTTTTGAGCCCTACTCGCTTTCCAAGCGAGCTCCTTCAACCACTCGGACACGTCTCCAATTCCAATATTCTACCACGAAGCGAGAGAAGAAATAAACTTGTTTCTTCCGAGCGAGTGTATGAATACAACGTAGTTATATTTTAACACAAGTTTAAGGGACAAGCTAAGCCCAACGGCCAAAGATTTCATTTCTTGTGGTAAAGTTAGCATTATAGAATATTGCTTGTGCTTAAAAAAGGGTGTATACTAAGAGTAAGTTATGGTAGCAATTTCGCGTGCAATGAAAGAGTCGACAGACAAGGGTTTTTCTGATAGCGGCAAAAACCGTCGCCGTCTAATGCTCATTACGCGCACCCTTGCCGCTCTTGGCGGTGGTTTCGTTATTATTTTCGGCCTGCTCTATCTTTTTCACTCAAAAGACACCACCCTGACTATGCCGGCATCCTTGCTAGATCGCCAAACTCTCGATGTCAAGCTCAACGTCTATTCTGCCGACGGGGCTACCGATTTACTTTATTCACAAGATCTCACTGCGAGTGTGGTAAATGATGGAAGCCAAATAAAAGTAAATTGGCGAATACCAGCGGAATATACCAAGCGCGACACTCATGTCGAAGTGGTTAGCCGAGAACTTTTAGCAAAAGAGGAATCATATGACTCTTCCTGTGCATATTTCGTTCCTACGCGTTCCAGCGGCTTCATTTCTGATCTCGCCGGCTGGAACAGTTTGGACGAAAACCAACGCATTGGCTGTCTTGCGCCTAACGATCAATACACTAGTTTTCTCCAGGCCTACAACGACATCAGCAAAACCCTTTACTCGGGTCTTTATTTTGACGGCGGCCAAGTCATCAACGCGCCAAACACTTCTGGCGACATTAATTTAACTGACATTAATAATCTCATTAACCAAGCCATCAATGAGAAAGCCCTTGTTTTTGCTGGCCCCCAAGGCAGCCCTGGGCTGCGCGGCTCTCAAGGAACGCCAGGATCGCAAGGTGAGAAAGGTGAAAAGGGCAGTCCCGGTGACACTACCGTCGTCATAGATCCCGGCCTAGTTGGGGAGAAAGGCGCCAAAGGAGATACGGGCACCAAAGGTGACAAGGGCGACAAAGGCGATCCCGGCAGCGACGGCGTCATGGGTGTTACCGGCGGCGGGCTTATTCTCTATAATCATATACTTTCCCTCAAGTCATGCCTGGATGGTGAGGTTCTTAAATATCAGGATGGCGTGTGGGATTGTGCTCCGGACATGGTAGGCACCAGCGGTATTAGTCTGACTTGTACCGAAGGAGACATACTCAAATCTGTCGGTGGCGTGTGGTCTTGTGCTGCCGAGGGCACCGGTACGAGCACGGACACTACTTACCTTGCCGGCAATGGTTTAATCCTGGACTCCGATACCAACACGTTTTCTATCAACGCCCTGGCCTGCCAGACCGATGAATATCTGACCTGGAACGGCACTCAGTTTTCTTGCGAGGCGGACGACGATACCAATATTGACACCGACACCACATATGGCGCTAAACAATACGGTGGCCTCGTCCTGGACAGCAATAATGATTTTGCTCTCATGCTCTGCTCTGACGCTCAGGTGCTAAAATACTCCAGCGCCGCTTATAGCGGTCAAGGTGGGTGGATTTGCGCCGAAGACGCCGACACGACTTATGATCTGTCTGGCTATCTGCAAATCGCCAATCTCCAGGACGCCATCGATGCTCTCACGCCAGGCTATTACAACAAGGATCAAATTGACAGTATGTTCGATGATTTCACCAGCACGCTGCCTCTGAGTGGGCTAAAAGTTCCTCAGGTGGTAGCCCTGGAGTCGGAGCTCTCAGACGCCTCCTGCACCGAGGCCGGTGATTATTGGTTTGTGCAGGACATGGACGTTACAAAGCCAGACCACACTGGTCGCGCTTGGTGCTATGAAGACGGTGGTGGCACGCTTCACCTCTACAAAGTTTACGATGATTATTCCCACCCCGATAACGTCAGTATTCTCTTTAATTCTGACGGCCAGCTCACAGTTTCCGAGAGTTGGTTAGATAGCTATCTTTCAAGTAAAGATTACGCTACGGAAGACTACGTAGACAATGCTATAGCAGGTCTAGATTTTACGCCTTACGTCACTTGGACTGACGTGCCGCAGTGCTCGGCCGGATCATTCCTGACTAGCACGGCCAGCGGCGTGCTGTCTTGCGCCGCCGCCAGCACCACCGACACCACCTATACGGCCGGTGAAGGTATCACCATTGACCCAACCAGGGGTAATGCCATCAGCATCAACGCCCCGACTTGTACGGTTGGGCAATACCTCACCTGGAACGGCGCGTCGTTTTTGTGTCAGGACGATGCCGACACTGTTTTCTCTCTGCCTGATGGTACTGATGATGGCGACATACTCATTTGGGATACTGCCACTAATTCTTGGGTGATCGGACAGCAAACCGGATCAGGTATTGATACGACCTACGCCGCCAAGGCTGGTGGTGGATTAAAACTAGAGGGCTCTGCTTCGCCCTATGAATTCTCGCTGATTGATTGTTCGGCTGGGCAGCTGCTGAAGTTCGTCTATAATCCTTCTACATTGGAAAACGAATGGCAATGCGCTGTGGATTTGCAAGGTGCCGACCAGGATCCTTATTTGGCCGGTACGGGCATCGTAATAGATTCTAGTAACTTCATCGGTATCGACGCTACCGAGTGTCAAACTGGCGAATTCCTGACATGGACAGCCTCCGGCTTTGCCTGTCTGGATGCCAGCTCGAGCTTCACCGACAATGACGAGCAAGTTCTGACTTTTGACAACACCAACTGCAAACTCAGCATTAGCAACGGTAATACAATTTATTTGAATTGTGGCACGGAGTCGTGCCCGCCGGTCGGGGCGCTGCGCATCAACACTAATTTCTTTGATCCGATTGTCACCGATGTTAGTGGCGCCGTTTGGTACCGCATGGATGGTCAGACTATTTCGCCCAGCGACCAAGCTACTTATGCAGCTGGTTTTGCCGGTATTATCAATCCCGATGGCACCTTGCCGGTTCAGCAAAACTCTGACAGCCTTTACTTCTACCTCAAGGTTTTTGGCAATTGTGCGCCGATGGTCAATACCGACACGGTTTACGAGGAGGGCAAAGGTATCAGCTTTACCGACCTGGACGGCAATGGCATTCCGGAAATTAATCTATTATATATAAGTGACAATGGCGATTTTATTTTCCAAAAAGGCATGCAAAATGGCAGCGAGACCGAATCATTGAGCGCCTTTGAAGTTCGCGACATGACGGCGAATAGTATTTTCCGTGTTGATACTTTGAATGGCCAAGTGCAGATGAAAGCCATCGAAGACGCCTACGGTAGCACTGGCGCCTACGGCCAAACTCTGCAGATAGATGTTTACGGCAACCTTAAATGGGACAGCAATATTTGTCGGGATGATATTAACGCACCGTTCACCAACATTCCTTCTCAGGCTGTCGCCATCTTATCCACCAATGACCGCTTCTTGTTCACAGTAGCAACCACCGCCAGCGGTGACGTATCCACGCCGGACAATGTCACGACTTACCTTGCTGGACAGACCATTCCGGCCAACACCGAAGTGGTGGTCTTGACCGACAATACCGAAGTCTATCTGACCGGTGACATCGTGACCGACGGATCCTGGATTAGCCAAGTCAAATTCTGTGGTGACCCCAATACCAAAGAATTACCAGTCGGCACTCACGCTCGCCAAGCTCTAACTTGGGACGGATCCGAATGGGTGGCTGGCGAATACATCACCGTTAACGGCCAGGACGCGGAGGCTTTCAAAGTCAGCGCCGACATGAACGACGCCGACAAAACGGTCTTTAACGTCGATTCGGTCAACGGCGTTGTGACGGTCGGCACAGCCGCCAACCCGGCTGACTTGATTGTTAACGGCGATACTATATTAAACGGTGACACTTACTTCAACGCTCCACTCCATCTGGACGCGGATGCTTTGGTTTATGATTACACCGGCAGTTCTGGCGATGCCGGCGATTACCTGAGGATAGACGAGAACGGCCGCCCAGTTTGGCAACCCATTCACGGTGATTTCGGTGACATCGGCGATTACCATGCTGATACAGACGGGATAGCACATGGGCAAGTGATGGTGTTTGATGCAATCGAAGACAAGTTTGTGCCAATGTACCTAGGTATAAACCCAGACCCGGATGATGTCTGTAATACTCAACAAAATTTCAGCATTGCCGATCCTGGTACTACCGTAGATATTTTGGTGAACAGGAATACTATACAGAACCGACCGTCAGTAGAAATATTAAAGAAAGTAGATAGTACGACCACCAGTACCAAAGTACGGCAGTTTAATACGGCCAATATCACTAACTTTACTAACAGCGACAGCAATAAATACTTAGATTGGAATGCTAGCCGAGTGCAACCACAAACTACCTATAACTATACGCCAGCTGATCTAAACAAGGTAATAAGTACTACCTCGATTGGCGATATAAAGCTTTATGAAACTACTATTGATACGGATCTAAAGACATTCGAGCAACTAACGACCGGCTACGACACTAGCAATGCTAATGTTGACCAATCCGGCTCTCTCTTAGGGCAGATCAAGAGCCAATTTGCTGGTATTTCGTCTGGTGCTGGTGGTGGCTATAACGTTGTTACTCAAAATAATACGAGCCTACCAATAGAAATCCTACACTTTTATGGTAATTATACTTATTCTACGACCGGGCAAGCTCTAGTTGCTGGTGACAATGGTTTTGTTGAAACCTCTGCCACCGACGGAGCGATGCTAGTTTTATGGTTCCATAATAACCTAACAGTCAATTCTGGTGCTACCCTAACACCAAAAGTCCGTCGCAAAGGTATGACCATAATAGTTGATGGCAAACTGACCAATAATGGTACAATCTCTATGACTGCTAGAGGGGCTAGTGCAACTGGGCAAGATGTACAACTATTCAAGAATTCTGACAGTACATTTGAGTTGGTGCCGGCGGTAGGGGCGACAGGCGGAGCAACTGCATATACGGGGTGTAGAGGGTGGGCTCGAGGTAATAACGGAAGTTCCATAGTGATTAACGCTCGCGGTACTGGTGGCGGAGGCGGTGGTGCTATTGGTCCATGGGATACCTGCGGTTCATCATCTGGCGGAGCTGGCGGAGCTGGCACATCGTATTCTGGCGGTGCTGGTGGTGGTACGACTATTACGGATCGTATCAACCTCGCTGGCGGCGTGGGCTCCTCGACCGGTGGAGCTGGTGGCGCTTCTGTGGCTGGACGCGGGAATGCCTCTTCGGGAACAAAGCTCGTTGGTGGCGGTGCTGGCAACCCAGCCGGAGCCAACGCCGCGCAAGGAGCTGCCGCATCGGGCTGGATTGCTGGTGACGGTACGGGTGGGCTACTTAACGTCTACACTGAACAGTTGGTTAACACCGGCTCCATCGTCTCAGGAGGGGTGATTGGTACTAGGCCGATAGGCTCGGCTAGCGAAGTTGGTGTTGGTGGATCGAGCGGAGGCGGTAGCGTCAATATATTTGCTGCTAGCTCTACCAACGGAGTAATAAACGCAGGAGGGGGAATAACGGCTGGATTCAATTCGGGAATGGGTGGTGGCGATGGTGGCGCAGGTAACGCCACAATAACGCCTACCGCAGTCACCTATTACCTCTTTACAATCAACGGAGCAACATATTATTATAATGCTGGCATGGGCTTCGTGCCATTTCCGGGCAACCCGAGCAAGAATTCCCTGACTTTAAGCGACTTCTTAACCTACGGAGATATTAGTGAGGACATTAATTACATTGCTCCCAACGACCTGGCTAATCTACTCCAAAACGGCACAATTTTAACCGCCACTAACGCTGGCGCACAAGACTTTACAGTCAGAGGCGCTCCGCAACCCCAACTAATTGTTGATCGCGCACCAGTCAACCTCGGCATGATCGATACGCTAATATCTACTACTTTAGGCGGCATAATTTCTGGCAATGGCGTGGCCACGGTGGTGGTTTCTGCCAATAATGGCATGACTTGGTATACGACTCACGATTTGGGTGCTACTTGGGTACAAGTCAGTCCTCTGGATGTAACTACGGTATTAAACGAGGGTATACCAAAGGATGAATTCGATCAATTAGCTCAAACTCTCTTGTCGGTACCAGGATTCGAAGATACCGATCGTCTACGCTTTGCTTACGTTTTAGATATGCAGACTATATCGGATTCTGCTCAGATTCAATACCTAGAACTAAATTACCAATCTTGGTTCTCGTGGATCAAGTCCGAAAACGACATAGACAATGACATGAATGGCGACTATACATATACTTATACCTCGCCGACCACTTTACGGGTAACATTCCATAAAACTGGTGATTTCAAGGTTAACGTTATCGGTGAGCTGTGCAACCCGTTAACTCTGGCTCAAATTCCCGAGGGCGAAAAAACCGGCCAGACCATCATGTGGGATAACGATACGCAGAGTTGGGTGCTGGGTGTCGGTTCTATCGCCAACTATGATGCCGGCAAAGGCATCGCCATCGACAGTAATGGTAATATCAACCTGTTGTACATAGACGATAACGGCAACTTTGTTTTCAAAAATCTCGGTGGTGACACCGCTAATGTCTTCCAGGTGATTAATGCTGCTAACGCTCCGCTCTTTACCGTTGATGCCGTTACGGGTAATGTGATAGTTGGCTCTGGCGACACTTCGGATTCTACTGCCGTGGCTCTCGTACTAGATTCTTCTACAGTTGCTCCGTCAAACCCCAAGAACGGCATGCTCTATTACGACACTACGCTAAATAAATTCCGCTGTTACGAGAACGGCGCCTGGGTTGACTGTATCCAAGAAGCGCCGTTTAGCACTCGCTACAACAATTGGATCGCCGGTATGGAATACGACTTTGGCGACGGCCTTTATGGTCAGCGCCTCACGGGCAATATCACTGCAACTTCTGGTCTGCTTTCGGATATTACACTTGGTATATCTAACGTAGCCAGCATCGTAGATTACGGCGGCAGCATCGGCTTGGGCACGGGGTCAACCAAGCGCGGAATCATTCCATTCGGCACATCAGACGGCAACGTTTCGCTTGAATTCGATTCTTCCGATAAAAGTATCCACTTGCTTACTATGGTCAACAATGCCCGCGATGGCACAACTAATTCTGATTACAACATATGGCTTAAATACACCAAGACGCCGTAGTTGTGATAAAACGATTAAGTAAAGAAGGGGAGGAGACAGGGTATGGAACGGGCAAATGTAGAGAAAGAGGTGGGGTTTAAAACTCGCAAGGTGCGCAATAAGAAGGGTCGTTTTGTTGTTGGGGTAATCATGGCCGTCGTCATAGTTGCTCTGGGCGTGTTTGCTTGGTTCCAATTCAAAGAGATCAAACAACTTCGTGACCCTAGTTATGCTGCCGAACAGGCCACCACTGATGCCGCGAAGCTCAAAGACAAAGTCGCCAAACTCATAGAGTTGCCCGATGAGACCGCTACGGTTGCCACTGTCACGGACGCGGAGAAGCTAAAGGGACAGGACTTCTTCAAGAACACCGAAAATGGCGACAAAGTCCTCATCTTTCCCGCTGCCAAAAAAGCTGTTATCTACCGCGAATCCGACAATAAAGTCATAAACGCCGGCCCAATCATCCTCAGCTCTTCTTCTGTTAATGAACAGTAATTAATTTGCGTTTTTTTATCGACGACGAGCCGTAAGCTTATCGTGATACTCTCGCGCATACCTAATCAGTTGCGGCGGAAGACCCACTTTCTCGGCAAAAGAAAGGGGATTTGATATTACTTTTTCACCATCAACAATAGTCCGCTCAATCTGATCGCCAGATTCGGTGAGGACAATACCTTGCACGCCCAAATCTGAGGCTTCTTCTGCGAAATCCAAAAAACCGTCATGATGGGTTGTCACCACTAAACGATGGCCGCGCGCGGCATTAGCCGCTAATGTTGCGGCTGCGAAAGCGGCCTGGTACTTCGGAGATGTTGAACTGCCAATTTCGTCGGCAAAAGTGATGGCTGTTCTTGCTCCGGAAATTATTCGATGGTGGTCAGCCCAAACATCAACCTCGTGTTGACCGGCACTAGCCTCAACGTCCATTTCTTGGGCGATCCTACTGATGTATGAAATCCGCTCAAAATAAGGTAGGTTTCCATAGCTGGCCGGTACGACCCCCATTTTCATAGCGAGTAAAATGGCGTTGGTGATGTGCCTCGTGCCATAGGTTTTGCCTGCTGAGTGCTCGCCGCTGAGGGTAACGCCAGCCTGATCGCTCCGGATGCTATAATCAAAAGGCTGGTGCCTACTGCCGTGCCCGATGTCTTTCACTGAGTCGAGCCGTACTTCGCCGGTATCATTGAATTTGGCCAGCGCGTACTCGCCGGACGAGACACGTTTAGCCAAATCACCAAGGTATAGCAATCTATCGATAGCCTCGGCTATCTCTCTCGGTTCTTCTTGCCAAAAAGGATTTTCCGGACGTTGTTTTTTAGTCAACGGTGAATAATCAGAATGCCAGGCATCTGTGCTATTCGAATCGTCGACCGTTTCACTAGGAGTCGCCGTGCGATTATTGACGAGGTTTTGTAAATGCAAGATACCTTGACGCATATGAACGGAGTCTATCTGATCGCGATGCTGTTCTAGGCGTTCGAGCGCATCCATTATAGTAGGCTCCGACTGCATGAGTTCAATCAATTTTCCAATACCCGAACCCATTTTAATCGATGTAGAGATCAGTTCCGAGTTCGGGTTCTCCTGCCGCTCGCTTTCTCCAGTAACGTAGGCATGTTGATTACTGTCAAAAGTTGTTTCTGGTTGTGCTAGAACTTCAAGGATCGGCTTTAGGTCATCTCTAAGCCAAAACTTTTCAAGGCTACTGCCTTTAAAATCAATTTTACGTATTGCTGTCGAAGCTAATCTCGCTGCCTGTCTCAATCTCTCCTGGATCTTATCTGTGTGCTGTTTGTTGATACCCTTAAGAAAGTAATATTGGCGACGGTTCTGACTGTTGTCGTAAAGTTGCAATTCTTGCTCATGAGCTGATCGCAATTTGTCAATTTGAGAGCTGAGAAATGATAGGGAATCACGTAATTTAGTAAAGTCTCCGAAACCAAGTAGCTCCAACAGCTCTACATAGGCTAAGGCCTTCGCTGCGAGACTAATATCACGCACTATTGGATAGTATGATGCATCTCCATCGAGATTAAAATGACCATTTTTCGAAAGCGAGGGTGTTACCTCGTCCGTTATTTTATGACCAAAACCATGCTGAAAGTTAAACGCCCAGATAGGATTAAGCTGTTGTAGCAGAACCGATGGATCTTTATTTCCAACTATCTTCAAGAAAGTCTCAAGGTTGACACCGAGCAAATTGAGATCATCAACCAAATCATCCAGTTCTCCATAACCGGCCAGCACCTCGATCGTCCGCCGCCGTTCGATTAATTCCCTAAACTCAACTGGGTCGCTATTACACAGCAACTGTCGCTGCTCCGAACTCATGCCACTCAGTAGATCAGAATCCTTGCTCAATGGTACATAGGCGGGGCTGTGTGGTGTCTCGGGGAACATATATGCTAGACCACCGTCGCGCTCCATCATCTCTTCGCGTTTCGTTTGGTCGTAACCACTTTCCGGAACAGCCGGATAGTCCGGCGTGTAGCTAATTTTGAGGCTGCCATCCAAATAGTCTTCCATTAGACCAGCATAGTCTTCACCGAGTCCTCTTGAGCGCACTACATCTATAAAACCAGAATCAGCCACGCCTTCTACCATCTGATATGGGTTGTCAGGGTCGTTTGTAAAGCTATAAAGTCCTGCGTCTTTCAATTTTTTTAGCATGCTCGCAACATGCTCGTTATGGGTTGCTAAACACACTAATCCGCCGTTTTCCTGCACATAGCGAGCGAACGCCAAATTCAAGGCTGCTTGCCAAAGCGGCGACGTCGTGGACATCGCTTCATCGAGATAAAAAACAGGTTTCTTGCCTATGTGACGGAGCGCTTCTTTCCATCTACGAAACTCATTAACGAGTGCGCCATGGTTACCTATGCCGCGAGAATTGCACCGGCCAAGCATAGTGAAGGACGTATGCAACTCAAATTCGTTTGGTTGTTCGGCCGGAACCCAACCAAGTGCTTGTCGTGCTATCCGCGCACCGAAATCACGCTCCATGGCGAATGTTTTACCCGATCCATTTGCAGCAACTAGGACAACTATTGAGTGCTCATTAAACAATCCTTTGCCAAGGGTTTGCTCACCTTTGGGCTTCTGAAATTTCCAAGCGCCGGAGATCTCCGAATCAGTATCGCCCGGGATTGCTGGATGCCATTCGTCCTCAGCTATCATTGAGGCTAACGTTGTGACTACTACCAAATCTACCATTCGAGCGAGAACATTATCTGCCCAATTACTAGGATTGTGGTTAAAATGTCCGAAAGTATCTCCACCAGAGTAGTATCGATTATCAGGGCGACCATATCCAGGAAGCCACGATAGAAATCTATCGTAAGGGTAAGAACCAAATTGACATCTTGCTTGCTCGTCACTCATCCAGGTTCGAACTTGATCAACTGAATCTCGATTTAACAAATTTCTTATACAGTATTCTAGATACTTCATACTTACAGCACTTGGCTCAAAAGTTTCATCAATAGTGGTAAGCAGACTAGCTATTCGTCCCAGACTTCCAACGTTTGTTGCGATGTCATCAAGAACAATATTCATGGCCTCGTTCGTTCGGTGATGCTCATACCCTAGGTTTGGTACATAAATTTCTGACTCTGTCTCTAAACCCATCACATACATTTCATATAATGAGCTGTTATTCCAATTAGAATCATCCCCTGAAGGCCAAAATGCAGAACCTAAAGCATCCGCCAGTGCCATTGCTCCCACTAGAGCCTTTCTTAACTCTGGTAGCTGTTCTGATTCGGCGAGCATGCGAAGTATCTCCCTACGCTGCTCGAGCACAGTTGTATCAGAAATCGGTCTTGATATAATGTCATCTGCTATGTAAGATAATCGACTCTCCGTAAATATAGATACGTTACCTTCCTCCTCGGATGGTTCAAACGGTCGATAATCAGATTCATGTTGACCAGTGTAAAATCTAGCTGGCAGGGCTTCAAGTTGATTCGGGGGGGGGGGCGGCGGTAGCAATAGCAATGTTCGTGATATTGGTCGCATTCTCTATATTGATAAGTGTTCAGAAATGAACCAGCAAACGTAAAGTTGGGTTTATCAATATCTTGCCTTGAGGCTGTCGGTATAGTAAAATCTGGGGCTCTACGCATAGCAAAAACCTAAAAATCACACTTTAGTTTGTGCTATGTTACATTATTTTGTACTATCTGTCAAATATCATTTATATTCCGAGTAGCAGTCGCGCGAAACTGAAATAAGCGAAAATTCCGAATATGTCGGCGATGATGGTGACCAAAGGAGATGAGATCAGGGCAGGGTCGATCCGGACGGCTTTGGCGATAATCGGGAGCAGCGTACCTAATACTTTGGCAAATATTACGGTGGCGAGCAGCCCTAGCCACAACACGAATCCTAGCACGATGTTCTGTTCGACGACCATGATGTATGTGAAAATAACTAATCCTAGCAGCGCGCCGGAAACTATCGAGACCATGAATTCTTTGCTAATGGCTCGGAAATATTGTCGCTGCGTGATTTCGCCGATGGCCATGGATCGGATTATGACGGTGGCAGCCTGTGAACCACCCGCGCCCGCGATCCCCATAATCATAGGAATAAAAGTAACCAGAATCGGCATTTTGAGAAACGATTCTTCGTAGCGCGCCACTAGCATGCCGGCCAGCAGCGCCGCAAACACCAAGAATATCAGCCACGGCAATCGTGATTTGACGTGTTGCCAGATTGACGTTGCTAGGTAAGGGCGGTCTTTCTTGGTGCCGACAATACCCGCGCCGGCCGATAGCTCGCGGGTGGCTTCGCGCTCAATGATGTCGGGGATTTGCTCGATAGTTACTATGCCGATCAATTTGCGGCTCTTAGCGCTATCGACCACAGGCAGCGATGGCAAAAGCTCGCGACGCATAATCGCCGCTACGGTCATATTATCGGTCGTCGGCTCGATAACGGTGACATTTGGGTTATAAATTTTTTTGAGGCTCTCGCCCGTGTCGGACAGAATCAAGCGGCGAATTGAGACTTTGCCAATCACCGCGCCAGCCTCATCGGTGATATAGCAATTAGTCAGCGCAATAGAATTCTTGCCGATGTCGCGAATGCGATCCAGCGCCTGCTGCACCGTCATATCTAGTTTAAGATCGACAAAATCCTTGGTCATGACTGCGCCAACGCTGTTCGATTGACGACTCAGTTTCGTTGATTTGGAGTTGGTTTGTTTTTCCGCGGACTTCTTCATATTCTACTCACCAGTATAATGCAAAATCTGCCAAATCACGCCGAACTTGTCCGCGACCATTCCGTATAATTCAGAAAAGAACGGTTTTTGCAGATCCATCAGCACTTTTCCGCCCTCTTTTAGTTCATTGAACAGCCTAGTTACTTCGTCCGTGCTGTCGGCGCTGACAGTCGGCGAAACGTTGTTGCCCACCACGAGCGGCGCGTTCGACGGCATATCCATCATCATGAGCACACTGTCACCGACTTTTACGCCCGCATATACGATTTTCTGCTTGTCTTCCTCAGCAACAGGAAAATTCGGGTCCGGCGGAACGCTATCATAAGTCATCATCTCACCCACGTCAGTTTTAAACACCGTGGCGTAAAATTCTGCTGCCTCGCGGCAATTACCGTCAAAGTTTATAAACATTTCTAGTTTCATAAAAGCCCCCCTCCTTATTATCGTCACTAATACATTGTAACACGCCCAAGCTAATTTATTGTTGAACGAGATTTCGTCGTCGCCAAGATACAAAACCGAGCAGGGCGGCCGTCGCTGCTACGGCTGTGGCGGCGGCTAGCGGTGCGAACTTGACGGCTTCGGACGGCACCGAGGCGAAATGGCTGAGCGGCGAAATATTCATGATCCACTGATCAACCCGCATCAGCGGCCCGATCCACGACATAAAGGCAATATAGCCGTAAATCACCCACAGCACCAGCCCGGCCAGGCGCGGCAGCAGCCCAAACAGCGCCACGTACAATCCGGCCAGCAGCGCCGCCATCGGCCAATAACTGAGCGCGCCAAAGACGTAATCGCTCATATTGACCGACCAACTAGAAAAAGTATTAACACAGAGCGCCATAACAAAACCGCTGATCGCCAGCATAACCGCCGCGCCGACCAGCGTCGTTACCAAATGCAGCGATAGCCACCTGACCCGCGACAGACTGGTCGCCAGCAGATTCTCGACATGACCCGAACCCTCCTCAGCCCGAGCCCGCGACAGGGCATGAATCACATAAGCCAAAACCATCAACAGCGTGATCATGAGCATAGCCGATAAAAACGTCGGAATCATCGCGCCACCCCCGCCCATTTCTGCGATCATCCGGGCTAGTTCGGGCGAGCTGTCGTAAACTTTGCTCATTTGCGGCACCAGCGCACCGATCACCGACACCAAAGCCAGCGCGCCGCACATCCAACCGATGAAAATATTCTTTTGCAGATAAACAGTCAGACCCGGCGCCGTGCGCAGGAATTTCCCGGCTCGCGCCCGGCCAGCCCGCGACGGCAAAATCCCGCGGCTTTCGTCACGCAAATTTAATAGCACAAAAGCCACGCCAACCGCCACCACCGCGACAACGAGCGGCACCAACAGCGGCCACCACTCCGGGAAAGTTAAACTACGTGTCGCCTGGTTCCAACCAAACGGACTAAGCCACGACGGCCAGGCCGCCTGTAAAACACCGTTCGAACCGCCGATTTCCCCCAAGAAATCGCCAATGCCGCGCAACATAAAGGCCGCGCCGATCAAAATCGCCGCCATGCCGTTGGCCGATCGCGTCGACTCAAATAGCTGCGCCAACACCGCCGCGATGCACGCCCAAACGAAACCAAAAGCAGCAAATCCGGCCGCGAACAACCAAACCGAACCGTTGCCCCAACCGTCGTACAACGCGCCCATGCCGGCGCCCATCAACGCCGCCATCACCACGTTCATAACCAACGCCACGATCAACGCCGCCGACAAACCGGCGCCGCGATGGACTCGCCCGCTCATGATCAATTCCTGGGCGCCCATTTCTTCGTTTTGACGCGTGTGACGCATGACAAACAACGTGTTCATAAAAGCAATCACCAACCCCCACCACAGCACTGTTTCGAGCGTAAACAATGAACCAAAATTCGGCCCGTCCATCGATCCGACCAAAAACCGCCCGGCCGGCATAGTGTTGAATTGTTGATACAAAGTATTCAACGTCTCCGGCGCGGCGTAGGTCCCCTTTAGAATCGGGATCATATAGAGCAACATGCCGGTTATCGACAGGATCCAAACCGGCAATTTGACGCGATCACGCCGCAAGATTAATTTAATTAGATTCCATGTGCCGGTCATCGCTCGTCACTCCCTTCTGCTAAAATATCTAACGGGTAAATCTTCCCATCTCGTACGAGTTTGGCTATGTCCGCCAACTCGCTAAATCGCGTATCTAATCCACCAATATCATCAATCGGCACGAATCTAATATCCAAAGTTTCCTCCTCAGGCGCGGCGCGGTTTTCGTGGATCAAGCTACCTTTGAAAAAGAAAATCACGGCCATTCGATCGTCAAAATCTTTTTTGCGAATTGATAGAAGCCCGTTAATTTTCACGTCGTAACCGGTTTCTTCCTTAGTCTCGCGAATCGCGCCCTCGATCAAACTCTCGCCCGGTTCGACATGACCGGCCGGAAAGTTCCACTTGCCGCGCTGACCGTAATTGTTTTTGCCTTCCTGAATCATCAGAATCTGGCCGTCCTTTTCGACCGAAGTACTAACGAAAACCATAGAAGGCACGGTCATTTTTATGTCTCGCCCTCGTACTTGCTCAGGAAGACTTTTTGGAGATTTTCGTGCTCGCGTTTTAGCTCGGCCAGGGTATAGACGCCGGCGGTTTTGCCCTCGCGAATGATCGTGACGCGATCGCACAGCGCCTCGGCCTCGCTCAAAATGTGGCTAGAGAGCAGGATTGTCTTGCCGGCTTGTTTTAGGGCGCGAATTTCGGCCTGGAAAGTTTGCTCCATCAGCGGGTCGAGTCCGGATGTCGGCTCGTCCAAAATATAGAGCGGCACATCGCTGGCTAATGCTGCGACGACGGCGACTTTTTGACGATTGCCTTTTGAATAAGTCCGGAATTTCTTGGTCGGGTCGAGTTGGAATTTGGCGAGCAATTCTTTTCGGCGCTTTTCGTCCAAACCACCCCGCAAAGACCCCAACAGATCAATAATCTCACCACCGGTCAGATTCGGCCAAAAGTTGACATCACCCGGCACGTAGGCCAATTTCTCGTGCAATTTGACGGCGTTTTTCCACGGATCCTGGCCGAACAATTGGACGTCGCCGGATTTTTTGCGCAACAGCCCGAGAACGATGCGGATAGTTGTTGATTTGCCGGCGCCGTTTGGCCCGAGGAAACCGTGAATCTCGCCCTCGTGGACATCGAGATCAAAACCGTCGAGCGCTTTTACTTTACCGAAATATTTGTGTAAGTCCTTGATAGATATTATGCTCATAACGGTTACGATTATAGCACAGAATATGATAAAATAGACAATGCTCGATTCTGCTAAGGAAAAAGAGCAGGCCAGCTCGGTTTTTCGCGAGCGAAAAACTCGGCTTTGCCGACTGGCCGCCGAGAAAAAACGTAGTTTTGTCTCGGGGATTTATCGGGGCTTGGCGCAGTTGGTAGCGCGCCGCGCTGGGGGTGCGGAGGTCGCCCGTTCGAGTCGGGTAGCCCCGACCACGGATTTGACGCAGTTCGATTTGTCTGACATCAGGGTTGACTTTAGCGAGATTGAAAAATATAATTGAAGGAAATGAGACAGGAAAGTTACCCCCCCCCTTCCGGCCTGACCTCGACAGGATCGCGGAACTCGGAAGAGGGTTTCATGGCGGGGATGCGTCTCTTGTCCCTATCGCGTCTTCCGGATTCCCGAACCTTTCCCCGTACCCGCATGAGCTGAGCGACGAAAAGGTTTATGAAGCGGTTCTAGGCGCTGAAGGAATTGGGATTACGATGACACCGAAGGGCGTAGATAAGTATGTGAAAACGGTTACGCCTCCAGATCCGAGGGATTTCGAACCCATAGGTCGCATGGCCAGATTTCTTCTTGGGCGGTTCATTTAATCTCGAGAGTCTCTGAGGCTACGTTACTACGAATTTGACGAAACGGTTTTGGCAATGTATAATGGAACTCCATGAGAGGAGAGATTTCATGAAAAGAAAAAGTATTAAAAATTCTTCACGGTCGGTTCGTGGGGGAGCGACGAGCCAGAGTTGTTTCGACGACGAGAAATATATCAAACTCCAGAGCGCAAAAATTGCCGAGCGGATCGAGCTATTTGGTGATAAACTTTATTTGGAATTTGGCGGCAAGATTTTTGATGATTTGCATGCCGCGCGAGTTTTGCCAGGATTTCGGCCGGGCATTAAAACTGAGGTGCTACTACAATTCCGCGACAAAGCCGAAATTATTTTCTGTATCAACGCGGGCGACATCGAGAAACGGCGCGTCCAGAGCAATCACAACGTGACCTATGATATTGAGCTATTGTGGCTGATAAAGGATTTTGAGGCTTTAGGTATATCGACGGCGGCGGTCGTGATCACGCTTTATGCCGGTCAACCTTCGGCCGAGAAATTCAAAAACCAGCTAGAACATCGCGGCATCAAAGCCTATTTCCACACTCACACCAAAGGCTACCCGACCGATGTCGATACCATCGTCAGTGAGGCGGGCTACGGCGCCCAGGCCTACATCAAGACCACCAAACCGCTCGTCGTGGTAGCGGCGCCGGGGCCGAACAGCGGCAAGCTGGCGACGTGCTTGGCGCAGCTGTACCACGAGCACCGGCGCGGTGTGCGGGCTGGTTATGCCAAATATGAAACTTTCCCGGTGTGGGATTTACCTCTGAAACATCCGGTGAATATGGCTTACGAAGCTTCGACGGCTGATCTCGGCGACGTCAATATGATCGACAATTTTCATCTAGAAAAGTACGGCGTGACGGCCACGAGCTACAATCGGGATATGGCGGTCTTCCCGATCCTTAAAAATATTTTGCACCGAATTACCGGCCAGGATCTCTACTATTCGCCGACCGACATGGGCGTTAATCTGATTGGCCAATGTATCACGAACGAGACTTGCGTGCGCCGCGCTAGCAGCAACGAAATTATCCGGCGCTATCTAAATAGTTTGTGCGATTACAAAAATGGTTTATGGGGTGCGAATATGCCGGAGCGGATTAAGATTCTAATGGACGAACTAGGCATTAGTGTGGCCGATCGGCCGGTCGTGGCGGCAGCGCTAGTTACTCAAACGAAAAAGAAAGCCAACGCGGTGGCGATTGAGCTCGACGATGGGCGGATTATCACCGGTCGCGATACTAAAATCATGTCGGCTTCGGCGGCGGCTGTCGTCAACGTCATCAAAGAACTGAGTGGAATCGAGGACAAAATTCACTTGATCTCGCCGGTTAATTTGCATCCAACGCTGAAATTGAAACAGGAAGTCTATCACGAGAGTCGGCTGAATCTGCTCGATGTCTTGATGGTGCTGGCCGTTAGCGCTACCACCAATCCAACGGTCGAGCTGGCGCTGTCGAAACTGCCCGATTTGCGTGACTTGGAGGCGCATTCAACGGTCATGCTGCCACGAGCCGAGATTAACACCCTGAAAAAATTGGGACTCAATATTACTTGCACTGATGAGTTTGCGATGTAAATGTGGTAGAATGTTTTTAAATCTTAAAGAAGGAGAGTGATGAGATTATTACTAAAACTTAGCGGCGAGCAATTAGCGGGCGATAATCCGCGCGGTTTCGATATCGAACGTGCTAAATGGATCGCGGCCGAAGTCCATAAAGCCCAAGACACCGGCGCCGAGGTGGTGGTGACTGTCGGGGCGGGGAACTTTGTGCGCGGCGAGTATTTCGCGGGGGCGAATGTCCGACAAGTCACGGCCGACAACATGGGCATGTTGGCGATCGTTATCAACACGCTGGCTTTGGCGGATGTTTTTAATAGCGTCGGCGTGCAGGCAGCGGTCTTGAGCAACATTAGAGCCGACCAAGTCGTCGACCAATACACTCATCGGCGGGCGCTGTCGCACTTGGCCAAAGGTCGCGTGGTCATCGTTGGCGGCGGCACTGGTCGGCCGTACGTGACAAGCGATTCGGCGGCGGTGTCGTTGGCACTGGAGCTCGATTGCGATGTGGTGCTAAAAGCCACCAAAGTCGACGGCGTGTTCGATTCTGATCCGGAAAAGAATCCGGCGGCCAAGAAAATCAATGCGATGTCGCTGTCCGAAGCCGTCGAAAATCCGAAAATCAAAGTCATGGACAAAGCCGCCCTCGGCCTGGCGGCTGATTTCAACAAACCAATCGTCGTGTTTGAACTCTTAAAAGAAGGCAACATCAGGAAAATCGCCGAAGGCAAAACCGTCGGCACTAGGATTGAGTAACGTTATCATATCTTCGTCACATCGATCGGTTCTAGGCCGGTAATGTCGTTTTTGGAGCTCAAAATAGCCGTGATGGCTCTGACCGTGTCGAGCGACGTGAAGCACGGGATGCCTTTCTCGACGGCCTTTCGCCGGATTTTGAATCCATCCATGAGGGACTTTTTGCCTTTGGTCGGCGTGTTGATGATAAAATCGATTTTCTGGTCATTGATCAAATCGAAAATGTTGGGTTTTTCTTCAAAAATTTTCGAAACTTTTTTGACTTTGATCTTGTATTTACCGAGGAAATTTGCAGTATTTTCGGTGGCGAAAATTTTATAGCCCAATTTTACGAAATCTTTGACGATGGGCACGATCTCGATTTTGTCGCTGTCTTTGACCGAGACGAGGATGTTTTTGGTATTACCAATTTTGATACCCGAGGCCAGCATACCTTTGAACAAGGCCTCCTCGAAAGTTTTGGCTAGCCCCAAAACTTCGCCGGTCGATTTCATTTCCGGATCGAGGCTAGTATCGACGTTGTATAATTTTTCGAAAGAAAAAACCGGGACTTTGATGGCTGTGTATTTACTTTTCTTGTACAAGCCCGACCCGTAACCCAATTTCACGAGCGGCTCACCCATAATGCAGCGAATGGCGAGGTCGATCATCGGCACGCCGGTGACTTTACTGATGTAAGGAATCGTCCGGCTGGAGCGCGGGTTGACTTCGATGACATACATTTCGTCATTGTGCAAGATAAACTGGATGTTCATCAGGCCGACAGTGTTCAGTTCCTGGGCGATTCTTTTCGTGTAGTCGAGGATGATCTTTTTGTGACGGTCGCTGATCGACGGGCTGGGGTAAACCGAAATGCTGTCGCCGGAGTGGACACCAGCCCGCTCGACATGTTGCATGATTCCCGGGATCAGCACGCTTCGGCCGTCACAGATAGCATCGATTTCTAGCTCTAGCCCGGTCAAATATTTGTCGATCAGAATCGGGTGTTCCTGTTTGACCAAGTTTATGATATCCATAAATTCCCCGACGTCTCGATCGCTGTAGGCGATTTTCATGCCTTGCCCGCCGAGGACGTAGGATGGGCGAATCAGCACCGGATAACCTAGTTCGCCCGCCACCGCGATGGCTTCTTCATAAGTAAAGACGGTTTTACCAATCGGTCGACGGACGTTGATATTTTCTAAGGCCTCGTCGAATTTTTCGCGGTCTTCGGCGCGGTCGATGTCGGCCGGTTTGGTGCCAAGAACTTTGACACCGATACTGTTCAGATAATCCGTCATTTTGATGGCGGTTTGGCCGCCGAATTGAACGATGACGCCAAAGGGTTTTTCGCGGTCGATGATACTTTTTAAATTCTCGGTCGTGATCGGTTCGAAATATAGCTTGTCGGCGGTGTCAAAATCGGTGCTAACTGTCTCGGGGTTGTTGTTGATAATTATCGTTTCGAACCCGAGATTTTTTAACGACCAAACGGCGTGGACGCTGCAGTAATCGAACTCGATGCCTTGGCCGATGCGGATTGGGCCGGAACCGATGACGATGACTTTTTGCCGGCGGCCGTTTTTGACTTTTTCGCCTTTGTCGGCGTAGTCGGAATAATAGTACAGGCTATCGCTGTTTTCTTTGCAGGCCCAAATATTGACGGTGTGGAAGGAAGGAACGATTTTGAATTTTTCCCTTAAACTTTTGATTTCTTGCTCGGTCTTGTTCGAAAGTGTGGCGATGGTTTTGTCCAGAAAACCCAAGGCCTTGGCGGATTTTAGAATATTCTCGGAAAGCCCGCCCAGTTTGTCATCGCGAGGCGATTTATCGCCGTGGCGATCCATGGACTGCTTCGCCGCGCTCGCAGTGACGGATTGTGTTTTAGTCAATTTCTGTTCCATCTTTATAACATTTTGAATTTTCTTAAGGAAGAAGGGATCGATTTTCGTGATGTCATAAATTTTGTCTATAGGGGTACCGCGGCGCATGGCCTCGCAAACAACGAAGAATCTCTCATCGTCGATCGCCGTTAATTTTTCGCTGATCTGTTTGTCGTCTAATAACTGCAATTTGGGCATGATAAAGCTATCCAGCCTGAGTTCCAGAGAATATACGGCCTTCATCAGTGCCGCCTCGAGGCTATGCGCGATCGACATAACTTCGCCGGTGGCTTTCATTTGAGTGCCCAAACTTCTTTTAGCTTTGACGAATTTGTCGAACGGCCAGCGCGGGAATTTGATGACAATGTAATCGACCGGCGGCTCGAAACCCTTTAAAGTTTTCCCAGTGACCTCGTTCTTAATTTCGTCCAGAGTATAACCGATGGCAATTTTGGTGGCGACGCGGGCGATTGGATAACCGGTAGCTTTTGAGGCTAACGCGCTGGAGCGGCTGAGTCGTGGGTTGACCTCGATCAGGGCATATTGGCCGTCGGCTGGGTTGACGGCGAATTGCAGGTTACAACCACCCTCGATACCTAGCTCGTCCAATATCGCGAACGAGGCTTGTCGATAAATTTCCAAATCTTTCTTTGATAACGTTTGAGCCGGTGCAACGACGATGCTGTCGCCGGTGTGAACGCCGACCGGGTCGATGTTTTCCATGCTGCAAACCAACACTTTGTTGCCGGCCGAGTCTCGGATAGCTTCGAATTCGATTTCTTTCCAACCCGCAACACTTTTCTCGATCAGGATTTGACCGACGCGGGACAATCCTAAGCCCACACGGCCGATTTCGTCCAATTCCTCTTCGTTTTTAACGATGCCGCCACCGGCGCCGCCCAGGGTGTAGGCCGGTCGGACGACCACCGGAAAACCGATCTTCCTGGCATAAGAAATCGCATCTTTGATGTTCTCGACAACCTTGCTTTCGATACAGGGTTGGCCGATACTCTCCATGGTTTGTTTAAAAATAAGCCGATCTTCGGCTTTTTCGATTGCTGCGGGCGTAGTGCCCAACAATTTAACATTGTATTTCTCTAGGAATTTCTGCTCGTGAAGTTCCATCGCCAGATTCAGGGCAGTTTGACCGCCCAGAGTCGGCAGAATCGAATCGGGCTTTTCGATTTCGATGATTTTCTTTAGCATATCAACGGTCAGCGGCTCGATGTAGACTTTGTCGGCCATGTTTTTGTCGGTCATGATGGTCGCCGGGTTGGAATTAACCAAAACAACCTCGAGACCCTCGCTTTTTAAGGTTTTGCAGGCCTGAGTACCGGCGTAATCGAACTCGGCGGCCTGACCGATGACAATCGGACCCGACCCGATTACTAGGACTTTCTTAATTTCCCTCTTTAATGGCATACTCCCTCCTTCGAAGCTCCTTTAAAACTACTAAACATTGTACACTAAAATGTCAAAAAGTTAATCTTGACTTTTTGTGCGCGTTGTGATAAAGTGTTAGCATTATGAATACATCACCAAAGGATCCTACACAAAAACCACTAAAAGAGCACGAGCGGTTGTTAGCAGTTCCAGGAGGAACAAAGAGACTGACAAGTGGCTTAATTGTGCCACGGGGGGGGGGGCAGCGGCGCTAGAAGCTTTAGCTGTCGACAGACCCGATGAACCGACTTCCGAACAAGCCAATGAAGCTTGGCAAACTTGGCGCGAAAGATCGGAATATACCGCATTCAAAGACATTTTTGACGCCCTAGAAGGGCAACTTGAAAATTATGAAGTAGCCGGAAAATTGTTCAAACTCGATCTCTCTGTCTATGACGAAACTGCTGCCCGCACCGCTCTCAACGATGCCCTGAATCATATCACTATTACGCAGCTTAGATCTATGCGTGAAGCTGGTATGGATAGCGAACACCCATACGCTCTCATTGCCAATTTTGTGCCGACCAAGAAATTTAGCCATTCTGAGCTAGAGACAGCGAATGCTAAGTTAAATCCTGATGATCACTTTGAAGCTCTCGACTATCGTGATCAGTATACTGAGGATCAACTAAATGGTGATTACAGAACCAAATCAGGCCAAGAAGGCTTTGTGGTTGAGTTCATCCCAGTTGAGCCCAATATTAATGCCGCTAAACAGAAGGATCAGATCGATCAACTTGATAGACTTAATAGTATTGAGGGCGCTAACTGGAGTGTGCCTGGCGACGCGTCTAGCATGATCTATCAACAGGTTCTGGCGGATAAAGGCTTGCTGACTGGCGATGACAATCCTAGTAAAACGTCTATTGTCAGATTAGATTTAGAGTCGAAGGCAGGGGATCCTGACAGTTACAGAAACCTAGCGTGGGATGAGCTAGTAGATATGTTTCGTCCGATTACGTACCGCGTTGACTACGGCAGGGCGTTCTTGGTCGGGGCGGGCGTCGACGTCGACAAGGACGTTTCGCGTGTCGCGATAAAGCCAAAATTTGATTAACTTCATGACTTTCTTTTCCCCTCAAACTCCTGTAAAATAGAACCATGGACGAGATGGTAAAAACTGTCACGGAGGTTGTTCGAGGGCTGTTCGATATCGACGCAGAGGTGGTTCTGACGCGACCCGAGCCGAAATTTGGTGACTACGCGACCAATGTGGCGCTGGCTTTGGCCGGGCAACTCGGCAAAAATCCGCGCGAGATTGCTGAGCAAATCGCGGCCAGGCTGCGCGAAACAAACGAGTTTGAATCTGTCGAAGTCGCCGGCGCGGGTTTTATCAACATGCGATTATCTAACGCCTATTTGGTGCGCGAATTGGACAAAATGCTAGAGGCGCCGGACACTTACGGCCGGCCAAATGCCTACCATGATAAGACTGTGGTCACTGAATATTCTGACCCCAACCCGTTCAAAGTGTTGCATGTCGGTCATCTCTACACCAGCATTGTCGGTGACGCGATTTCTAACCTCATCGAAACCGCCGGTGGGGAAGTGCACCGCGTCAATTTTGGCGGCGACGTGGGACTGCACGTTGCCAAAACGATGTGGGCGATTATCGAGGCGCTGGGCGGCGAAAACCCCAAAAAACTAGCAGAAATCCCCACGGATCAACATGCTAAATGGTTGGGCGAGTGCTACGTGGCCGGAACGCGTGCCTACGAAGACGACCCAACAGCCAAAACGGCAATCGTCGAAAACAACAGAAAAATCTACGCGCTTTTTAAAAATGGCGACACCGAGTCACCGTTTGCGCAGATTTACTGGACTTGTCGGCAGTGGAGCTATGATTACTTTAATGATTTCTATGACAGAATTGGCAGCAAATTCGAAAAATATTATCCAGAAAGCGAAACAGCCGAAGTCGGCCTAGCGACCGTTTTGGAACAGCGCGACAAAGGCGTCTACCAGGACAGCAACGGCGCGGTGATATTCGACGGCGAACCGTATGGTTTGCACGCGCGCGTTTTTATAAATTCTGAGGGATTGCCGACCTACGAAGCCAAGGACGTCGGCCTAGCGATGCTCAAATGGCAGGATTATCATTTTGACAAATCGGTGATTATTACCGGTAACGAACAGATGGATTACATGAAAGTCGTCATCAAAAGCATCGAGCAATTCGCGCCGAATCTGGCGGAGAATACTTTGCATTTGACGCACGGCCTAGTTAAATTGGCCGGTGCGGAAAAGATGAGCAGCCGAAAAGGTAATTTCCTGCGGGCAGTCGACGTGCTTGATCTGGTGGCCGACGAATATAAGAAAGCACAAGGCCAGGCCGACGATGCGGCAGTGCTTGGTGCCATCAAATATGCTTTTCTCAAAAACCGACTAGGTGCTGATCTAGTTTTTGAACCGCACGAATCGATCAATATGACTGGTAACAGCGGATCGTATTTGCAATATTCGCACGCTCGGGCGCGGTCGATCCTTAGGAAAACCGACTTTGCAAGCTCCGTCCTTGCAAAGGATGTTGATTTTGACGAATATGAGCGCTCGCTGGTAGTGAAGTTGACCGAATGGCCAGAAGTTTTGACGGCGGCGGTGAACGAGCTAGCGCCACACGTGGTTTGTACCTACTTATATGAGTTAGCACAAAATTTTAATCGTTTTTACGAAAACTCGCGTGTCGAGGGCGATCCGCGGGCGGCCATCCGAACGCGCCTAGTGGCGGCTTATGCCGATATTCTACGGGGCGGCCTGGCGATTCTAGGCATCACCGCTCCGGATAAAATGTAGTTATTTTATAACGCTATTGACTTTTTAACAAATCTGTGTTACAATGGTAATATGGAGTGATATTATGAGCGAGATTCTAAAGAAATATCACGAACCTGGCGCCGCTGGCTGGACGCCGGACTCAAAATTAACAGACGAAATCAACGAAATTTTAGCCGGGCGACGCCGTTTTGTGGCCGACGTGAGTGGCGAATTCGCAACGCGTATGGCGTTTGCCCAGGAGCCAACTGAGGCAGAAGCACCATTGAATGTTCTTCTTGATGCTATTACTCCGGTGGCTGTGTTGCCCATAGCATCCGCAAATCCAGGAATAGCGGCCATAATGGCATTGGATACAATAGAAAATCCGCCACACGACGAAAACAGGGACGATTGGGCATTGGCTGCCTAATCCCCTTGCAGGGACGGTTCCTGCAAGACGCAGTTACATTCGACACAGTCTTTGTTGTATAGACGGCTTCGCCGCATACAACATTTCGTCGCCTCGGAAAAGAAAATGAGTTTTCTTTTCACTCGCCTCCTCGTGTTGTAAAAACTACATATAGCGTTCTTAAACCAACGTGATATACTAGATGTAGTGTTTGGGCAGCACTGAAATAAAGAAAAGAATTTAAGGGGAGGTAATCATGGCTCAAAGGGGTAAGGTTTTAGGTGCGCGGCAGCGACCGAATAGCAACAAACTGAGGGTTGAATATAATTTTTCGACGGCGCAAAAGGATCCCTACGCAGAGGTCAAATGGGAAAAACGCGACGTTACCATGACCAATTGGCGCGACGGCAGTGTCTCGTTTGAGCAGAAGGGCGTCGAATTCCCGGACTTTTGGTCGCTAAATGCCACGCAAATCGTGACTAGCAAATATTTTCGCGGCCGAATCGGCACGCCGGCGCGCGAGAGCTCCCTTAAACAGCTGATCGATCGAGTGGTTAACAAATATGCTGCCCAAGGTAAAAAAGACGGCTATTTCGCTAGCGCCAAGGACGCCGAAGCCTTTGCTAGCGAGCTCAAATGGATGCTGCTGCATCAGGTTTTTTCCTTTAATTCGCCGGTTTGGTTCAATGTCGGCACCGACGCGCCGCAACAGGTCAGCGCCTGTTTCATTCTCGGCGTCGAGGACAATATGGAGGCGATTCTCAATTGGTACACCGAAGAGGGTAAGATTTTCAAGCGCGGCAGCGGTTCCGGCGTCAACCTCAGCCGGATTCGTGGTTCGCGCGAAGGATTAAGCACCGGCGGGCGAGCGAGCGGGCCGGTATCGTTCATGCGCGGCGCCGACGCTAGTGCGGGAACAATCGCCAGTGGTGGCGCAACTCGGCGCGCCGCCAAAATGGTGGTGCTCGATGTCGACCACCCGGACGTCGAGGCCTTTATCGAGACCAAAGAGCGCGAGGAGGAGAAAATCCGGGCGCTCCGGGACGCTGGTTTTGACATGGATCTCGACGGGCGGGATATTTATTCTGTCCAGTACCAGAACGCCAACAACTCGGTGCGAGTGAGCGATGAATTTATGCGGGCGGTCGAGGCGGGAGCGCCGTTCGGTCTCAGGGCGCGCAAGGACGGCAGCATCGTCGAAACGGTCGACGCGCGCGAATTGTTTGGCAAAATGTCGCAGGCGGCCTGGGCGTGCGCCGACCCCGGGATTCAATACGACGGCGTGATTAATGCCTGGCACACCATTCCGAACGACGGCAAGATCACCGCCAGCAATCCTTGTTCTGAGTACATGTCGATCGACAACAGCTCGTGCAATTTGGCGTCGATCAACCTCTTGAAATTTCTAGACGAAGACGGTCAATTCGACGTCGACAAATTTATCGCGGCCGTCGAAGTAATTTTCACGGCCATGGATTTGTCGATCACTTTTGGCGATTTTCCGACCGATCGGATAACCGCCAACACGCGCAAATTCCGTCAATTAGGACTCGGCTACGCCAACCTCGGCGCGCTGCTCATGGCGATTGGTTTGCCGTACGATTCACCGGAGGGACAGGACGTAGCAGCCGCCATCACTAGCTTGATGACGGCGGCAGCCTATCGCCGCTCAGCCGAAATCGCGGCCGCGGTCGGCTCATACGAAGGCTACGCCAAAAACGCGGCGCCGCACACGGCGGTGATGCGAAAACACGCCGCCGTCTCGATGGCTAAAACTGACGATATCGTTGACCAAGATCTCCACACCAACGCCGAGGACATCATTTTCGCGGCCAATCGTGAGTGGGAGGACGGGATTAAATTGGGCGCGGAGCACGGGTGGCGCAACTCGCAGGCCTCGCTCCTGGCACCGACGGGCACGATTGGCTTTATGATGGACTGCGACACGACGGGGATCGAGCCGGACTTTTCCTTAGTCAAGTTCAAGAAATTAGTCGGCGGCGGTTCCATGCAAATTGTCAACCAAACCATCCCACGAGCTCTCGAAACTTTGGGCTACAAAGCCGACCAAGCCCAAAAAATTATCGAATATATCGCGGGAAACGGCAACGTAATTGGTGCGCCGGAACTGAAAATCGAGGATTACGCGGTGTTCGATTGCGCGGTCGGCGAGCGAGCGATCGAACCGATGGGACACATTCGCATGATGGCGGCGGTGCAGCCTTTCCTGTCCGGCGCGATTTCTAAAACCGTCAACATGCCAGAATCAGCCACCATCGAAGAAGTCCAAGAAATCTACCTGGAAGGCTGGAAAATGGGACTCAAAGCCATCGCCATTTATCGCGACAATTGCAAAGTCGGCCAACCGCTGTCCGATGGCAAGAAAAAAGAAACCGCGGGCAAAACTCCGACCGAGGCGGAAACTCCAATCGAGGAGCGCCACGCCGTGCGCCGCAAATTGCCCGACGTGCGACCGGCGCAAACCTACAAATTCGAGGTGGCGGGCGCCGAGGGTTATCTGATCGCTGGTTCGTATCCCGATAACGGCGTCGGTGAGATTTTTGTCAACGTTAGCAAACAAGGTTCGACTTTGGCGGGGCTGATGGATGCTTTTTCGGTGGCGATTTCGATTGGTTTGCAATACGGCGTACCTCTCGAAACTTATGTCAAGAAATACATCAACACGCGCTTTGACCCGGCCGGCATGACCAACGATCCTGATATTCGATTTGCCCAAAGTCCGATCGATTACATCTTCCGTCGTCTCGCGTTGGATTACTTGCCATTCGACACGCGCGCCAGTTACGGCATCTACACGACCGAAGAGCGTGTGCGGGCGATCGAGACGGGCGAGTACGCGCCGGCGCCACTGGAATCTGATAAGAACTTGACCGACAGCTCCGGCAGCGACGAAGACGGCGTCGGAAAACTAGAGATGAAAGTCGACGACGCGCCGGAGCGCCTAGAAAAAGTCGGCGACCCGATCGAGGTAAAAATCGGCGAAGCGCCGCCACGTTCCACGGCCGAACTAGCCAATGTCGGCGAGAGCGACGCGCCGATTTGCATGAATTGCGGCGTCAAAATGCGCCCAGCCGGCTCATGTCACATCTGTGAGTTGTGCGGCTCGACGAGCGGCTGTAGTTAAAGTTTTGTCATCCTGAACCTAGCGCTCTGTCATCCTGAACTTGTTTCAGGATCCAAAATATTCTAAAATCAGAACGTGAAAAGCTACTATGTCTATATTCTGACCAATAGAACAAATCAGATCTTTTATATTGGCATAACGAACGATTTATGGCGACGCATCTATGAGCACAAAAACCACTTGGTTACTGGTTTCACCGACAAATATAACTTGGAGAAGTTGGTCTATTATGAGGAAACCAGCGATGTAAATTCTGCGATTCAGCGCGAGAAACAATTAAAGAATTGGCATCGACAATGGAAAATCAATCTAATTGAGCAAGCTAACCCCAACTACAAAGATCTCGCGGAAGAGCTTTGATCATTTAAGATCCTGAAACAAGTTCAGGATGACAGGTAATTGAGATTAAGATGACAGATCATTGATCTTGGGATGACAAACGCTATCTTTCTTGTTAAAATAATAGTATGAAAAAAGCCAACCTGCTCTGGATTGACCTCGAGATGACGGGGCTTGATCCGGTGAAAGATCGAATTATTGAGGTCGGTGTCATCGCGACCGATTGGCGGTTGAATGAGGTGGCGCGTTACACGGCCGCCATCAAGGTAAATCCGAGGCTGGCCAAACGTCGTATGACCGGTGATTTTTGGGAGAAAAACATGGCGGTGCGTGAGGCGCTGTTCGAGGCCAGCCAAACCAGCGGGCGAGTGGTGCGAACGGTTGAAAACGAGTTGATTGACTTTCTAAAGAAAAACTTTGACATGAAGCAACCGATCTATTTGGCCGGCAATTCGGTTTGGAACGATCGGCAATTCATCGAGCGACAATGGTCGCGGCTAAACAATCTACTGCATTACCGCATGCTCGACGTAACGGCGTGGAAATTGGTGTTCGAAAATCATTTCAGAACCAAAATCAACAAGCCCGAAATCCACCGCGCTTTGGACGACATCGAGGGCTCGATCGCCGAATTGAAACTTTATATGAATAGAATTAAATTATAGGAGGAAAATCATGAAAATTATCAAACGAGGCGACATAAAACTCGAATCGGCTCACGGCGGCTCTGGCTCGCGCAAAGTCTTGATGCAGAACGTTAAAACTAGCGAAATCGAAGCCATGAGGGATGGTTTTTTACCGGGGGGGGGGGCAAATGTTTGACTGGCATCTGCACGACGGACTGACGGAAATTATGTACGTCTTGGCTGGCTCCGGCAAAGTGCATGACGAGGACGGCCAGTATGATTACGCGTCGGGCGATCTCTTTACTTTTCCGGCGAACGAAAAACACAAGATCGTGAACACCGGCGATTCAGAAAGCCACATGATTTTTGTTAGATTCAAAGAAAAGGCGATATGATGCATCGAGAAATCGAAAAACTAAAAGTTTACCTAGAGCGGATCAAGCGATGAAAATCGTCTGTACTTCCGATGCTTACGTTGACATCGATGGGCTGGCCTCGATGGTGGCTTACGTCGAGCTACTAAATAAAACCAACGAACCGGCCGCCGCGATGTCGGAAGCGCGGTTAAACGCTAGCATCCCGAGCGAGATGCGATCGTGGCCGTTCGATCTAAAAATGCCCGAGCCAAAATCTGATGATACTTTTATCCTGGTGGATATTTCAAATCCGACCTGGATACCGCCGTGGGTCGACGAGAATCGCATCGAGGCGGTGATCGATCATCACCCGGGCTATGAGGAATATTGGCGCGAGCGAATTGATGGCGGCACACAGATCGAAATGATGGGCGCGGCCGTCACGATGATTTGGGAAAAATGGCGCGACAGCGGTCTTTTGGATCAGGTGAGCGAAACCTCGGCGCGATTGATCGCCTGTGCGATTCTGGATCAGACGCTCAATTTTCAGGCTAGCGTCACAACCGATCGCGATAGAACGGCGTACGATGATTGCCTGGGTAGGGCGAACTTTGACGGCGATCTGAAGGAATGGTATTTTTCGAGCGTGCAGGCGGACATCGAGCACGACCTCGAGAATGCTATCAAAAACGATACGAAATCCGACTTTAAAATCCCCTCACTCGAACCGACAATAAAATGCGCGCAACTGGCCGTTTGGGACGGGAAAGATTTTTTGACGAAATACGGTCGCAAGATTGTGGATGTCTTGGGCGATGATGAATATTGGTTGCTGAATTTGATCGATATTTCCGGCGGAAAAAGTCAATTTTTTACCAATGAAAGGATGACCGCCAAAGTCATAACAGAATTAACCGGTGCCCAATTCGACGATGATGGCTTGCTCGCGGTGGCTGATCGTCCTTGGCTCAGAAAAGAAATCATAAAAGCAGGAATCGAACGTGCTAAATCATAAGGAGGTCGAGGAGTATGTTTTGTCGATGCCGAATGCGCGGCTAGATTTTCCGTTTGACGAAAAAACCGCCGTTTACAAGGCCTCCAATGGCAAAATGTTCGCGTTGATCGCCGAGGGATCGAAACCGCTACGAATGAGTTTGAAAATCGATCCCAATCTGGGCGAGCTGCTGCGCGAAAAATACGAGAGCGTGCTGCCGGGTTATCACCTCAATAAAAAACACTGGATCACCGTTATTTTGAGCGGGCAACTGAGCGACGATGAGGTGCGCGATTTGATCCGCCACAGTTTTGAATTGGTTAATGGCTAGTCTTCTTTCAAAGGCAAACGATCGGCTAACTCCTGGAAATCTTCCGAGGCTCTCTCGAGGACTTCTAATTGGGCGGCGGACGCGGACTTTCTTAAAATATCTATTTGCCCAAGGATAGACAGGAGCTGATCGCGCAAAACCCGCGCATAAACGATGTCGAGATTGCCGTACGATTTGGCGTCGTTAAGCTCGGAGATGGCCGAGACTTGCTCCTCGTCGAGGTAGTCCTCAGGATCGATGGCGGAATAAACCTCGGCGATTTCCCGGAGATGCGAGGTGGTGACGATGCTAGTTTGAGCCACGACCGTAGCGGTCACGCCGTTGCCGATGGGGTTGTTCTCGCTGTATTCGATAATGACGCGCAGCTCGCTCATCTTGGTACCGAGCGCGGTGACCTGGGCGTTCCGGGCGTTATTGTTGCTATTGACAACGCCGACGACGATCAAAATAGCGATCAACAGGATGATGGCGCCACCGAGGACAAACAGAGCTTTCTTCGGAATAATGCCAAACAATTTGCCGTTTGACCCGGACGGCGGTGCTATCGCGTCCATGTAGGACGGCGTGTCGGGAGTGTAAGGCGCCGGCGCATCGGTAGGCAGCGATGGGGGTGGACTAGGCGTCGGCGGCGGGTTAGGATCGTTTGGAAACATATGAATATTTAACCACAAGCGCTAGCCCCAGGCAAGCCTCGCGAAGAACTATGCGACGTTTTGGCTACAAAATATCACTATCGTTGTAATAATCACAACATATAAATAACAGATTACCACAACCGAAATTTGACTAAAAATCCAAAATAGGGGTTGACAAATCGAGAGAGAGAGAGTATTATTGGATTCGACAATAACAAAATAGTATGTCAAGTAAACGGAAAGGAAAATAATGACAGCTTTAACGGCAGGACAGGCACCTTTAACCCGAAGAGCGCTCAGAGAAGCGGAGAAGGTTCAAAAAAGAGAATCCTCGCTCTTTAAGAGGATGGGTAGAAAAATAGGAAAGCTGGCGACTGCTCTCGTTACTCCTTTTAGCGGCCGCAAAATGGAAAACTCTGAAGTGGAAAACCCCGATGAGCCACGCATTCCTTTTTCTTCGCCAGAAGACACAGTGGAACTTCCAGTAACTGCAGATGAAATTGTAGATGAGGGTGAAGGTGAAGGTGATGTAAGTGTAAGTGGAGAGCCAGAATCGGGCGAAGAAGTTATTAGTAGAGCCGAGAGGTTATCTCAGCGATATGAGAACAAGGCAGCAAAAGCGGGACTAAGAGCTGCTGATGAGATTAGTCCGTTTAAAGCGCAATCTTTGCGGAGTAAACGAGATCGTCTTTTGTCGCGGGCGGAGAGAGCTAGAGCCGGAGAACGTTTCGGGGTCATTGGAGCGGTGGGCAGAAGTGCGATCAACAAACTCACCGAAGCCAGGCAAAATCGCCGGGAAAGGAAGGCAGACAGAGCTGCGTACCAGGAAGAAAGAGCTAGAAAGGAGTTCGAGATTACTAACATTGAAGCCGGACTTACAAAACTGCGACAGGAAAACTTTGATGACATTAACTCTGGAGCTGCGCAAGCCAACATCGATGAGCAAACGACGCTTCGATCGCAGCTAGGAGTTGCTAAACGAGAGTTAGGCACATTTGACGACGAGCATGAACATCTACAGCCAAGAACCCTCGGCGGCAGAATGCTGGGTGTCGTGACGGGACTGCAGGGCTCAATACAACGAGCCGTTGAGGGATTCAAGTTTACTCCACCAGAGCAGATGGAGGATGAATCCGATGAGGATTACAATGCAAGACTTGACGATGCTAAAAGCCTCATCACAATAAAACGTGTCGTGGGTGGTTTGGCAGCAGGCGCACTTTTGGTTGGTGGGGCGCTTGCTCTAGCTAAATTGAATCAGAGCGGCTATGACTCCACAGCTTTGGATATGGCGCCGGATGCTACTGCACTGCCGACAGGTAGCGGTAGTGGCAATGGCCTAGTTAACGATGCTATAAGGAGCGTGAATAAGGCAGTAGAAAGTGTGGCAGCAGACGTAAAGGAAACTGCCACGGGCGCTGCTTCAAAAGTCGGTCAGTTTGTCGGCGAACCGTTTTCAACCGGTTCCGGCAGCACTACTAGTGGTACTATCATCGACAACTCTGACCTTACTAATGCTTTACCAGGCAGCAGGAATAGCGGCGCGGCAGAGAATGTAATGGAGGCTGTCCAGCCTACGATTCCGGAAATCTCGATCACAGTTGGTCAGGGTGGCGGTTACGGTGATGCGCTAGTTAAATATAGACCCGGAGCGACGATCAATTGGGACGCATGGAACAAGGCGACAGCGCCTGGCACGAAGCTTCATGGTTGGTTACTAGAGAACGGTGCGTATCCAAGGCCAGAAGGTGGCAACCTAGGTATCGCGGATCTCTCAGGAGAAGTACCTATCTCGGTTGTAGAAAAACTCGCAGAAATTCCGGATATATTCAAATAAACAGAAAGGAAAAAGAAATGGCGGGAGATCTTGTAAGAGGAGGGAACGGCAGAAAAGCGGTAGGTCGCCCAAGCGCCGCTCCAAGTTTACCTAGATATGTAGGAGGAGGTTATCGCACTCAGCCACGGAAACGATCAGTTTTCGATAGGATGTTTGCTCCCCTAGATAGGTTGGGCAATAAAGGAAGTGGGCTCCCTCTCGAAGAGCTTTCATTGGCAGAAAGAGCAGCAAGGGGGCTGGAATCAACGACAGCTGCTGGTAATAGGCAGAATACACCGACTACCGTGGATGAAGCTCTACAATTAGTTATCCGGAAAGCCAAAGAAACCCCTGGCTATAAAGATATTATCGAAGCGGATGTACTTGCTGCGACAGAAGTCGTAAAATCAGCGATCGTCCAACGATTAATGAAAGCAAGAAAAGAAGCGAAGGGCGGTACATCGGGGTATACAGATGGTCGACTTCTTAAGCACTACCAGGTAGAAGCGGCTAGTGCTAATGCGACTACCGAATCCAGTAGAAGAGGGATACGACTTGGTGAGAGAGCCATTGTATTAGATGCCCTTTTGGGTGCAGCTGTCGAACTTGGGGATGCGCCTGCTGACGTAGCGAAGAAAGATCGAAATCTTCCCAAGAGCTGGTTTAGAGGTATCGACTTTAGTTCGATCACGACTCAAATCAGGGAGAAAAAATAAATCCTATCTATTTTCTTTCGACAACACTAGCAAAAAATGCTACAATTAACTTATGCAAGACGCCAAAGAAGAGGTGCGAGCCAAATTAGCCATTGAGGATGTGATCGGCGAGTATGTCACGCTGAAACGCTCGGGGCGTTATTGGCGCGGCCTGAGTCCTTTCACGAATGAGAAAACGCCGTCGTTTTTTGTGACGCCCGAGCGGGATATTTGGCATGATTTTTCCTCTGGTAAGGGCGGCGATGTGTTTAGTTTCGTCATGGAGGTCGAGGGTCTAGATTTCCGCGGTGCGCTAGAATTTCTGGCGCGAAAAGCGGGCGTCGACCTAAGCCAATATGACGGACGAACGCCGCGGGATTTGAGTCGCCGAAAAGAGCGGATTCTCACGATGAACAATATCGCTCTGAATTATTTCCAGCGTGAAATGTTGAAAAGTAAGACGGCGCAGGAATATATTTCGATCAAGCGCGGCCTAACCAAGGAGACGGTGATCGAGTGGGGCATTGGATACGCGCCGGAAGATTCGCGGCTCAGGAAGCTCCTTTTGGATAAGAAATTTACGGAGGTCGAGATTCGCGGCGCCGGTTTGATCGGTGGTCGTGGTGGCGAAATGTTTCGCGGTCGGATGATGATTCCTCTGCGTGACGGTCAAGGTCAAGTGGTTGGCTTTACCGGGCGGATTATCGGAGATGGTGAGCCAAAATATCTCAACACGCCGGGCACGATTTTGTATGACAAAAGCCGCCAGGTTTTCGGATTGAATTTCGCGAAAAGTGCCATTCGGCGAGATGATTTCACGGTTCTAGTAGAAGGAAACTTGGACGTCATTAGCTCGCACCAAGCCGGAGTCGAGAACGTGGTGGCTTGCGCCGGCACAGCGCTGACGCGCGATCATCTAAAGGCATTGAGTCGTTTGTCGCGAAATGTGCGACTCTGTTTCGACGGCGATCGGGCTGGCGTGACGGCGACCGAACGAGCGATTGCTCTGGCCGAGCCGTTGGAATTAAAACTCTCGGTGATTTCTTTTTCCGAAGCCAAAGACCCCGACGAGCTGATCGGCCAGAGCGTAGATAAATGGCGAGCTGTTATCGAAAAACATGTGCCGGCGGTTGAGTGGGTGATCGAGCAATACGCCGCCCGCGAAGATTTGAGCACGGCCGATGGCAAGAAAACCCTGACTAGCCAAGCGCTAAAATTGATTCGTAATTTGCGTGATGTGGTCGAAATCGAATTTTATTTAAAGCAATTGAGCGAGCTAACCGGCGCTAGTTTACACGTCCTTGAACAAAAAATGTATTCAACCAGAACAGATAAAAAACCAAAGAAAATCATGCGTGAGATCAAAACGCCGCGCCGCGAATATTCGCGTCGTGACGAGCAACATTTCCTAAACCAGATTTTCGCGGTGGCGCTCAAAGTTTCGCGCCTGCGCAGCATCCTGAATAATTTGCGCGATGAATATTTGACCGAAACTTTTGCCAAATTAAAATATTATTTGCTCGGGCGAGAAATTGAAATCTCGGGCGAGATGGCGGACAAAATGGCTGAACTCGAGATCATCGTCAACCAGGAACTCGGTGGCGACACGGACGAGCGGATTCTTTTGCTAGCTAGCATGGTCGAGCTAGAAAAATTGAAATTGCGCACTAAATTTGAGAGCCTGAGTAGCGAACTAGCGACCGTGCTCGACAGTGGCGACAACGAGCGCGTGGAAATTCTTAACGGCGCAGTGAATGGCTTAAAACGCGATCTAAATGCGCTCGAGAAAACCTCATCGCGCGATGATTTTGCTGGTCTGTTCATGGTTTGGGATAATCGAAAGGAGGACAATGAGTAAGAATATCCTGGTGATCAATAGCGGTAGTTCGTCGATCAAATTTCAGCTACTAGACGTTACCACAAAAGAGGTAATCATAAAAGGCCTGGCCGAGGAACTAGATTCGCCGTTGGCGCGAATCAAGATCAAATACGATGGCCAATCAGAAACTGAAAAAATGCCGGACGCGGATTTCGAGACGGCCATCCGACGCATTTTCGACGAATTGGATGAGCGCGGCCTAAAAAGCACCGTCAAAGCCGTCGGTCATCGCGTCGTCAATGGCGGGGAAGAAATCAAAGAATCGGTGCTCATCGACGACCAGGTTCTAGCGGCCATAGAGCGGGCGACTATCTACGCGCCGCTGCACAATCCGGCTCAGATCGCCGGTATTCGCGCCGTCAAAAAAGTCATGCCCAAACTGCCGCAAGTGGCGGTGTTTGACACGGCTTTTCATCAAACCATGCCAGCGCGGGCTTATCGTTATGCGGTGCCGATCGAGTGGTACAAAAAGTACGGTGTGCGACGCTATGGCGCGCACGGCACCAGCTATCGTTTCGTGTCGCAAACGGCCGCCGCGATGCTGGGACGAAAGCTAACGGACTCGGCTTTTGTTGTCGCTCACCTCGGTAATGGCGCCAGTGTGGCGGCGGTACTAAACGGCAAAAGTGTCGATACCTCGATGGGTTTCACGCCGCTCGAGGGCGTCGTTATGGGCACGCGCTCCGGCAATATCGATCCGGCTATCTTGCCTTTCATGATGGAGCGTCTCGGTAAATCGGCCGAAGATGTCTTGTTGATTTTGAATAAGAAAAGTGGCCTGCTCGGGCTGTCGGGACTAAGTTCGGATCAGCGCGAATTAGAGATGGCGGCGGCCGAGGGCAACGAAGATGCCGCGCTGGCTCTCGATATTTTGACTTATAGCATCGCCAAGCAAATCGCCTCGATGATGGTGGCTTTGCCGCGCGTCGACGCGCTAGTCATGACGGGCGGCGGCGGCGAAATGGGCATCGAATTTCGCGAAAATATTGTTAAATCTTTGGCGGTTTTTGGCTACAAATTAGATCCAGAATTGAACAAGAAAGCCCGCGGCGGCGAGGGCGTGATCTCGGTCGACGGTGCGCCGACAGTCATGGTGATCCGCACCAACGAAGAACTAATGATCGCCGAAGACACGGCCGAGTTGGTTTAAGTCAGTTTTACCACGGACGGCGCTTCCGCCCCAACTTACTGCCACGCCGTTCGTCGGCACGAGCGTCACAGGACTCCTCACTGACTCTCTCGCCGTCCTTCGATAGTCGCGTGGCAGTAAGTTGGGGCTCCGCGCCTGGCCAGGACTTTTGTGTTATAATCGTCCAAGTGAAAAGCATTATCGAGGTAAAAAATTTTGCGATGAGTTTTGCTAGTAAAAAAGTCATCCGCGACCTGTCGTTTAAGGTGCATCGCGGTGAAACTTTTGGTTTCTTGGGTTCTAACGGCAGCGGCAAAACCACCACGCTCCGGGCACTGCTCGGGATTTACGAACCGACGGCCGGCGAGCTGTTGGTCAACGGTCGTCCTTATGACGTCGCTAGCGGCACCAAAATCGGCTACTTACCGGAGGAGCGCGGGCTGTACAAGAAAGAAAGCGTCATCGACACCATGGTTTACTTTGGCCAACTAAAAGGCATGTCGCGGAGTGACGCAAAGGATTTCGCGCTGGATTACCTAGCGAAAGTTGATCTAAGCGACTATGTGACGTCGCGGATCGATAGGTTGTCCGGTGGCATGCAACAAAAAGTCCAACTCGGCATCACCATCATGAACGATCCGGAGCTGCTGATCCTCGACGAGCCGACCAAAGGTTTTGACCCGATCAACCGGCGCCTTTTGATGGATATAATTTTTGGCCTCAAGAAACGTGGCGCCACGATCATGATGGTGTCGCATCAAATGGACGACGTCGAAAAATTGTGCGATCGGATTTTGCTATTAAAGGACGGCCTTAGCAAAGAATACGGTAGCGTCGCTAGCGTGCGCAAAAAATACGGTGGCAAACACATCGAAGACATTTTTGTGGAAATTTACGGTGGCGTCGATTTCGAGAACGAAGAGCATTTCTCGCTAGACGAAATGGCAAATCCGCCCGGAAAGGAGAAAAGATGAAACTATTTTTCATTCGTCACGGGGAGAGTGAATACGGCGCGCGTAAAACCACCGTCGGTTGGGACAATCCGGCGTTGTCTCAACTCGGCGAGGAACAATCACGCGAAGCAGCGAAAAATTTGCGGGATAAGAACATCGACGCGATTTTTTCATCGGATCTAAAACGCGCTCATCAAACCGCGCTGATTATTCGCCAAGAAATCGTGCGAAATCGAGAAGGCGTGCCGCTAATGATTGATTGGCGGCTACGCGAAAAATATTATGGCAGCAAGGAAAATCGACCTTATGGCGAACTCGATTGGGCGAAAATCGACGGTGGCGACGAAGAATACCACGTGCTTCACGGCATAGAAACCTCGAAAAGTTTACTGGCGCGGCTAGAGAGTTTCTTGACCGACCTAACGTTTTTGCCACCTAAACCTGGGAATATTTTGATAGCAACCAGCGGTGGAATCTTGGTTGAGCTAGCGAGGATTCTTCAGCCCGACACAACCGATCTTAGATTTAAAAATTGCACTATCAGAGAATATGATCTCGACGAATTACTAGGAAGAATTTCCGACGGGAGGGCGAGATGAGGCGACGTTTCTTCGGCCACAATTTCGGTATCGTGTTTCGATTCGAAGTCGTCCGAACCTTGAAAAAGAAAACCTTTTGGCTGACGCTGCTGGCGTTTCCGCTATTATTCGCGGCAATTTTCGGCGTTTCGTACTACGCGAGTAGCCAGAGCGAATCAATGGCCAACGACCTGGCCAAAGAAAAATTCTCCATCGCGCTGACGGACAATAGCGGCACGATTTCCACGGCGGTGTTAGAACAAATCGGCGCCGAAACTATCGCCAATCGGGACGAGGGAATCTCGCTAGTGAAAGTCGGCAAATTGGACGCCTATTTTTACTACCCGGCCGACCTAGCGACCAACAAAGTGGAAATTTTCGCCCAGAACGCCGGGATTTTCGAAAATTTCAAATACCAATCAGTCGCGCAGGCGCTGCTGCAATCGTCGGCTCTGGCGCAAACCTCGCCGGAAATCGTGGCGGTTTTGACTAGCCAAATCAACTTTGAAACGCAAACTTTTTCTGATGGAAAAAATTACAACCCGATCATGGAAATGATCGCGCCGGGTGTGTTTCTGGTATTGTTCTTTCTTATCATCGTGACGTTTGGCGGCCAGATGTTGAACGCCGTGGTCGAGGAAAAGGAGAATCGCGTTAGCGAGATGATCCTGACCACGATCCGGTCACGGACGCTGATAATCGGCAAGATTTTTGCTTTTCTCACACTAATTTTGATCCAAGTCGTCATAATTTTGGGGTTGGTTGTTGCGGCCTATTTTCTTTTGAGAAATCACCTAAATTTGCCGAGTTTTGACCTGTCGGCGATACCGCTCGACGCGGCTCGCATCGCGATTGGCCTGGCGATTTTCATAGCCTCACTGCTGTTGTTTAGCGGCCTGTTGGTGGCGATTGGCGCGGCCATGCCGACCGCCAAGGACGCCAACCAATTTTTCGCCATCCCGATTCTCATGATCGTAGCGCCACTCTACGTTTCGCCGATGCTGATCACCAGCGTGACCAATTCGGTGATTACCTTTTTGACTTTCTTCCCATTCACGGCGCCGATCCCGTTGATGCTCAGAAACGCCGTGGGGAATCTCGACGTGAGCGAAGCGCTCGTCGGCACAACGATCCTAGCGGTCACAGCGGTGATTGTCTTTGTTATCGCCGCGCGATTGTTCCAAACCGGCGCGGTGGAGTATAGCAAAAAGCTGTCGCTAAGAGGCCTGTTTCGAAAAAGGACGACCTAAACCTTACTTTTCGAGAGTTTTCGTGATATAATTGTAGCCAATGGACAACACAGACGACGATGCGTTGATGAATGACGAGTTGGATTTTGTCGAAGAGCCGGATATTGACGATCTCGACGATGAAGATTTGGCCGATGATGCGGTGATCGAACCGAGCGATTTGGACGAGATGACCGATGACTCGGTTCGGGTTTATTTGCGTGAAATCGGGCGCATTCCGCTCCTGACGCAGGACGAGGAAAATGAACTAGCCGCCAAAATTGTGGCAAATGTCGAGCCGCTAGCCAAGGCCGAGGAGAGACTGCTCAAGCTAGCCGAGCGGCTGAAAAAGCCCAATTTAACGGATGAAAAGAAAGTCGAGCTCAAAAAACAACGCGATCGCCTGCGCATAAAAATTCGCAAATTAAAACGACCAAAAGACGAAATGGCCGAAGCCAACATGCGTCTCGTGGTGTCGATCGCCAAACGTTATTCCAACCGGGGTTTGGATTTTCTCGATCTCATCCAAGAGGGCAACACCGGTCTGATGCGCGCCGTCGAGAAATTCGATCCCGACAAAGGTTTCAAATTTAGCACCTACGCGACTTGGTGGATCCGCCAAGCCATCACCCGCGCCATCGCCGACCAAGCCCGCACCATCCGCATCCCGGTGCACATGGTCGAGACGATCAACAAACTGCTCCGGACGCAGCGCAAACTGACCCAGGAGCTAAATCGCGAGCCGACGATCGACGAGCTGGCCGAAGCCATGGAAGACACCCCTGAGAAAATAAAATACGTGTTCAAGATCAAACAGGAAATCCAGAGTCTCGACGCCAATATCGGGGGTGGCGATGATGACGATAGCTCGGAGCTAGGGAATTTTGTCGAAGACGACTCGGCCGTCAAACCGGAAGAAGCCGCCGGCACGGAGCTGTTGCGCGAGCAGGTGCTCGGGGTTGTCAACGGTCTAAATGATCGCGAAAAGAGAATTATCAAGATGCGGTTCGGTCTCGATGGTGATCGGCCGCATACTTTAGAAGAAGTCGGCGCCGAATTTGCCGTCACGCGCGAGCGCATCCGCCAAATCGAAGCCAAAGCCCTGAACAAACTACGCAAAAATAAGGACACCCGGAAATTATATGAGTACCTCCAATAATTTACCGGAAATCATTGGTATCGCCGGTAGCGGCTCGGCCGGGCAGGACACTTTGGCGCATCATTTGGTTAAAAAATACGGCTACACCCAGGCCAGCACCAGCGACATGTTGCGCAAAATCTCGATGGTGCAGTACGGCAACACCGAGCGCCCGACTCTACAGATTGTCGGACCGGCTGTACGGGCTGAACGCGGTGCGGGAGCCTTGGTCATCGAGGGGTTACAGGAACCGCGCCCGACTGTTATCACTAGCATTCGCACCCTCGGCGAAGCCAAAGAACTGAAAAAAGCCGGGGGGATCCTGATGTTTGTCGATGCTGAACCGAGACTGCGTTATGAACGTATGGTCAAACGCGCTCGCGACGGGGAAGTAAATGAAACTTTTGAAAAATTTATGGAGACCACCCTAAAAGAACAATACGCCGGCCCAGGCGACGCTGAATATAACCTGCGTGATGTTAAAGCCATGGCTGACATGGTGATTGATAACAATGGCACGAAAGACGAATTCCTGGCTTATGCGATCGAGAAATTGAGTTCTTAGCGGAAAATAGAAAACACTAACCACGCCCGATCGCATCGGGACGATTACATTGTAGCATAAACACTATGGTGATACAATGGATGTATGCCAAAAGACAAGCTTCAGCTATTCCAAAACCAACCTGTCCGCAGCGTCTGGGACGAGGAAAATGAAAAATGGTGGTTCTCGGTGGTGGATGTGGTGGCGATTTTGACTGACGCCAAAGACAGGCTGACCGGACGAAAATACTGGAACAAGCTCAAACAGCGCCTGGCGGAAGAGGGAAATGAAACGGTGACAAATTGTCACCAGTTGAAAATGACGGCAGAAGATGGTAAAAAACGTCTGACTGATGTCGCCGACACAGAACAAGTTTTTCGTCTTATCCAATCAATTCCCAGCAAAAAAGCCGAGCCGTTCAAGTTGTGGCTGGCCAAAGTCGGTAGCCAATTCATCGACGAGGCCGTTGATCCTGAAATCGCCATCCAGCGTGGCATTAACAATTATCGCCAGATGGGCTATAGCGAGGCGTGGATTGTGCAGCGCGTCCAAACCATCAAAGCCCGCAAGGCGCTGACGGACGAATGGGACAAAAGTGGCGTCAAACAGGGCAAGGAATACGCCATGTTGACCGATGCGATGTATAAAACTTGGAGTGGGATGACGACTCGGGATTACAAAAAATTCAAAGGCTTGAAGAAGGAAAACCTGCGCGACAACATGACGAATGCCGAATTGGTTTTAAATATGTTGGCCGAGGTGACGGCCGCTGATATATCTGTCGATGAGAAACCGAAAGATTTCAACGAAAGCGCGGCTATCGCGCAGACCGGCGCCGAAGTCGCCCATGGTGCCCGCCGGCTCTATGAGAAACGCACAGGCAAACCAGCCGTCAGCCGACTCAACGCCAAAGATCTGGGACAGAGAAAACTGCCGTCATAACCGCACGATAGGCGAACCTCTTCAACGAGCGCTAATTGAGCTAAGGAAATGGTGGATACGCTTATGCTTGCAAAATAATACATATTAGTGTAATATTGTCAAGTTATGTTGATAGCACCCCCCCCCGGAGCACTGGCGCCGGTTGTACTTCCTGAGACCGTCTCGATACCGGATCATGCCGGTGGACTAGTAGGTTCTAGCGAGCCTAAAAAGCTTGGAGAAGTTGCTACGGTGAGTGTTAAAGTACCAGCCATGGTAGCAGAGGTTCTATCAACTTGCTTAGGAAGAGATCCACTGGGCACAGAACAGCTCCTTCTAGCTTTTGCTGCACGCACCCCAAATCCTACAGACTCTTACACTGGTAAGCCTGAGTTAGATGAATTACCGAATAGGATGCCGGCTGCCAATATTTTGCTTATGAAGCAACAATTCTTTGAGGACAGCATGACAAAGAACGAACCTGAAATAGTGACTCTTGCACTTTCTTGCTTGATTGCGTCCGTTAAAGTAACTGGGGGAAGAAGAGTCATAGTGGAGGAATACCACCGGCGGTTTAGGGCAGTAGAAGATAACCTCGGCAACTTGAATGATGCAGCCGAAAGATTGAATGAAACGCGAAGTGACGAGACAAGAGAAGTATGCGAGAACGCACTGAGAAAGTTTATCAGAATAGCAAGAAATAGTTGCTTTTTTGATGTGCTAGATAAGTATACACTTGAACAGCGAAAGAGGTTTCTCAGCGAAGTCGCAAGAGTCGCATTACGCGAATACAGACCTAACCAACCTCATTTTGCTCCCAGTGCCACGATGGTCAGAGAGTTGATGGGTATTCTAACTGCCATTGAATTTGAGCGTTCGGATCCAACTGGGGATATGAGCGGCGATGCCGTCAGCCAGTTGCTAGAAGAATGCAAAGGATTATATATTCGCGATCTATTACTAAAAATAGTCAATTTTATTGGTGGTGCCGAAGCGCATGATCCTAGTAATATAAATGCAGTGGTGGGAACGATGCTAGAGTTGGGAAATCGTTCCAAACTTCCAAGCAAATCCAAACTTCCAGGCAAATGTCTTGATAATTCAAGAGATTTTTTACGTGACATACTCGAAAATTTGTCATATGAAAGAACGGCAGGAGCAAGAAGGACAAGCTTATCCTATCAAGCTGAGCAGCTTAAGGTACGCATGAAACATATCTTGAGTGGCATTGAGGGAGTGGGAGTTGAAGGAGCACGCGCAATTTTTGAAAAACATCGTACCGCATCAGAACAGGAGTTGCCAGTTGACCAAAAGCCCGACGTCGAGCCTGATGTAAACAAGCCTTGTTCTGTTTTAGGCCATGCAGCGCTCGACCAACTGGTGAGAACTATAAATGCCATATTATTGGACGGCATTACTTCCAATCGCAATAGGTGGCAAACGTTCGGGCGGCGGAGGGAAGAATTGCTTGAGCCAGAACGCAAGCCATTTACGCGCGATCAACTGCTTAAAATCGCAAAATTCATTAGCGGTAGAGAAGCGTCTGATCTGCATCGTACCATATCGGGATCAGAATTGCCACTTAGCACTGACGCAGCAACTCCTCTGCCATCACAGGCAGAACCGGAAGTTTCTTCGCCAAGGTCTGAGCCCAAGGGGGAGCCAGAGTCAAAACCGCAAGAAGCTAATTTGCGTGGCAGGCTACTCGAAATCGCTACACAGCTCAACGGCAAAAAAGCGGGGATGGCTGAAAATCTGGAGACGACGGTAGAAATAATATATGCAGTGTTATGCCATCCAAAGTCAAATTATGCGGGGCGAGACAAAAGAAACGCTAACACCGAGAAATACATTCATGCCGCACTCAATAATTTGACGCTTGCAGGGGCGGCAAGAGATTTGGGGGCGAGTTCTAGTAACATAATTAAAAAAATCGAAAGATGTGTTAAGTGCCTCGAAGAGATTATGGGAAATTTGATACCCGAAGAATTGGAGGAAGTTATTGCTGAAGGAAGACGACGTGCCGCATCAGATCAGAAACCATCGGCTGACCAGGACCCCGACGTCGAGCCTGATGCCGCAGACCCCTCAATCACTCCCAATACACTCAAAGCTGTATCCAATAACCATGCGCCGCCAGCAGAGCCAATCGAACCAAAACCGGATCGACCAGCCAATGTCGGCGGACATTTACATGCGAATCAGACAAAGCGAGTTCCATGGCGATTTATTGAGCAGAACTTCATAAGGCGGGGTCGTCTGACACTCGACGAAGGGACAGCGCTTCATATGCGCCTAAATTCTCATTTGCCCGATAGTCGGCGAGTGGATGTTGGTACACAGCATAAAGCGATTTCTAATCTAAAGGATAAGCTTGGTCAATGTATCAAACTGCGTGCCGGCGACGACACTGAGCAAGAGGCTACCATCAGTCTAGTTAAGTGTTTCGTGGATCAGCTCGATAGACATGGTGTCATTGGAGGCAGGAAAGTATACAGTGATGTTATCGGCTACATAACGGAAAGCAATTATTTACGAAAGTTAGTGAACTTAGAACCGCTAGCCACGAACGAATGGCCAACCATGACAGATCGCGAGGTCGTAATCGGAAAATTGCTTGAAGGCCTTGAGATGGTCCTTTCTTCTAGCTCGCGAGCTTTATAAACGGCAAAGACTCTGTAGCGTCATGGCACCGAAACTGGTTCCATCGCGCCGCGGCAAATAACAGAGATGCTTATGCTTGCAAAGTGTGGCCGGGTTTGTTAACATTTGTATTCAAAGGAGATAATATGGCTAGTGTTTGTGTAGATAATAAACTGAAACAACTGGCAGCAAACAGGGGCGCTCACACAGATCCGATGAGTGCAGAAATGACAGGTAAGCTTATTCATGAGTTGCTTGAGAGTGGCATGGGCGGAGCAGCAGCTGGTGGTGTTGTGGAGCTATTCGTAACAAAACCAAAACTATCGCCGCAAGTTGCGGCAGCGATACTTGACGCAGCTAAATTATTGTTTGACGTTGCGGGCGGCACTCTTGGCTCTGATCGGGGGGGGGTGCAAGGAGAAGGCTTATCTGTAGGCACCCTGGGAGAGGGCTTACCAAGCGTTGCCCACGGTACATCAACGGAACCAAAACGCCCCTCACCGTTGGCTATGCCCAGGAGGAAGGGAGAATTGCCAACTCGCTCACCAAAGCCTGCCGGATCTCCCAGCTCTTTGTTAGACGGCGCTACCGTTGCTTTGCGTGAACCGGGGCGCGATCGAGGACAGGAGGCTTCCATGTCGCAGCACGCCAAAAGCGTACTGCAACTTTTGGCACAGGAGCAAAGACTGTTTGGGTCTGAAGCTGTTGAACAACACCCCGAAGCAGTAACGCTGGCGCTATCCCGCGTGGTATACGAGCTAATGCCAAAAACGGGCAACAGCTTTTCGGCGGAGGAACGTGCTCGACGACTAGTGGCAATCAAAAGAAGTAATGGTTTCCCCGAAGCTGCCTCGGCACTGGGCAAGGGGTCTGATGGCAAAGAGGTCAAATCCAATGCGCTACAGCCAATCATTGGGAGGCAGGAAAAATATGTTGGTTATGCAAAGGGCGCATTAACAACCGAAAAATTGAAAGAGATCTTAGGCGAGGCCATAGAAGATTTGGCGCGTGAGGATGAGACGCCACCCGACTCAGATTCTGGCGACGACATAGCAGATATTTCGCCTGACGCACAGGAGGAACCTACACCAACTGACCAGATAGCAGGGGAGGTGGATACTCCGAAGGATCCTACAGTGCTGACGGAGCTCTCACAGTATTTGTCGGGAGAAGACGCCATTAATCCGAAAACAGCCATTAGGCTAGCATACGAAGATCTATATACGAACTGTCCAAAAACATCTGAATTTGGATTATCTAGAGCTGAGGTGGCGGCTACTTGGTGGCGGCTCGGCTTAGGCAATCAGAAGGAGTATCTGCCAGATGCCGAACCAGTCATAAGCTCAGCTAAACAGCTAAGTGAGCTACTAGATTCGATCACTTGTAAACACCCATACTTTCTCCATGACCAATCGGACATGCTTACAGCACTAAAAAGTTTCGTTGAAGACATACCTGAACCGCGACATTTTACGGGTGTAACCGTTAGCTTAATGCAGGGTAGTTCGAAAGACGATTTTCCAAATGCTGAAAAAGTTAAATATTGCTTGATATCGGGATTATCTCAATTGTATGACGTTGTGCGGAAAAGCAGCTGAGATTTCTGAGCCGCACGCCTATCACTAGGACGATCGGACAACAGAGACGCTTATGCTTGCAAATGATTGCCAAATGGTGTAATGTGTGATGTAATGAGTAGAGCTATTATTGGTACGTCCGAAGTTAATACTGGTAAAGAACCGGCAGTTGTTGTTGCACCGGGCAATAAAGTTGCAGGAGTGGCTTTTACGGGAGTTGATGCGGAGCTGCCTGTTAGTGAAAATCCGCGAACAGGACCTGGACTCATAGATATTACGGGGGGGGGTGAAGTCGAGGGCGATGGTATCATCGACGAGGGGGACACTGGGTTCGTCTACTCCGATACCGACGATGACGACGCCCCGGCTCAGCAGGTTCAGACCGCCGGTGCCACGGCCGATCCGGTCAAGGATTATCTCAGGCAGATTGGGAAAGTATCGCTTCTCAACGCCGAGCAGGAGGTCGAACTCGCCAAGAGGATCGAGGCCGGCCTGTTCGCCGAAGAGCGTCTGGCGGACTCACCAGGCTACGAGCCGCACCTGCGCCGCGAACTGGAGTGGCTCGCCCACGACGGCCGCCGCGCCAAGAACCACCTTCTCGAAGCAAACCTGCGCCTCGTCGTCTCCCTGGCGAAGCGGTACACCGGCAGGGGAATGCTCTTCCTTGACCTCATCCAAGAGGGGAACCTCGGCCTCATCCGGGCCGTCGAGAAGTTCGACTACACCAAGGGCTACAAGTTCTCGACCTATGCGACCTGGTGGATCCGCCAGGCCATCACGAGGGCCATGGCCGACCAGGCTCGAACCATCCGCATCCCCGTCCACATGGTCGAGGTCATCAACAAGCT
>WQXA01000002.1 GCA_009785095.1 Candidatus Saccharimonadota bacterium
ATGTCGCCCAACAATCAATGGGCGACTTTTAGTTGGTCAACCACGACGTCGCGGCGGCCTGGATTGGGTCGCGCTGCCAGATTTGCCAAACGGCCGCGCGGGCGGCGATTTCCCCGCTCCAAACGCGCATCGGTTGGTTGAATTCTTGACTAACGACTTGGCCGCCGTGAGCCGCAAACAGATTGCCCGAATGCCAAAGCGTGATCGTGCACGGATATGTCACAGTGAATTTGTGCAATGTTTCGGCGATTTGCTTGACGCCTTGACTAAAAGTCACAACACGCGGATAATAAACATTTTTCAGCAGTTTTTGCAACTGGCTCAGGGAGACAACCAAATGCGTCGGCGTACGATTCAGCACGGCCTCGGCGGCGTTCTTGACCAAATCCACAGCGTCGCGCGTGATCATAACCGGCGTCTCGGTGTCTTTTGCCAGGAAAGTTTCGAACAGGCCGGCCGTCTCCGAGTTCTGACCGTTGTCACCGATGAAAAGGATCAAATTCGCCCAAGTCGTCGCCGCGCGCAGGTCGACCAGCGCCTCGCGCGACAGACCACCACTCGGGTTGGTCGGCGCAAAAATACAATCAGGCGGCAAAGTTTTTTTCAAAACGTCCGGCAAGATCACTTTTGCCGCGCCGACACCGGTCGCGAGCGCCGTTTGGTAGGCCGCAGCCACCGCCGCAAAACCGTGCGAGTTGCCGCCAACGATGGCCAATTTGCCCGCCGCGTCGCGCCGCTCGGGCTTGCTCCACAACACGTCGGGGAACAGCGGTTTGTCCGGGTTCTGCTTGCGCCAATAATCACTCGAGCTCATAGCGCGGCCTACCCTTTCCATCTCCGCTAACCCCATTCTTGCAAGCTCCGTCCTTGCAAAGGTGTTGACTACTATCCTTGCAGGAACCGTTCCTGCAAGAAGAAGGCTCGCCATAAGAACCGTTCCTGCAGGAGAGATTGTAGACGACGTCTTTGCGCTCTACCACGATTGGCCAACCGCGGCGGCGTGCGGCGGCGAATAATTCCTGATCGGGGTTGAACGCGATCGGCCGCTCGACCATCTGGAGCATGGCGATGTCTGAGGCGCTGTCGCCCACGGCCACGCTGCCGGCGAGAGTCAACCCGTGCTCGTCGACCAATTTCCCTAGCGTTTTATCTTTGTCAAGCACCGGCGTGATGACTTGACCGGTAAAGCCATCGCCGCGCCGCTCGAATTCACAGGCCACAAATTCGTCAAAACCATAATATTCGGCCAGCAGCGCGACAATTTCGCGCGGCGAGCCGGAAATCGCCATCAAAAAATAACCCTGCTCCTTTAATTCCTTGATCAAATCGCGCGTGTAAACATAAGTTTGATCACGATATTCGTCCCAGATATCGCGAATCACCCGGTCGTAATCCGACGCGCTGAGATCCGACAGTAGCGGCACAAATTTGTCCATTAGCACGCGCTCGTAACTTCGAAAAGAACGGGCGCGCTCTTTCCATTTGAACCGCGCGGCGTGGATTTGATCGTACGAGCTGTCCCCCAATTTCCCGGTGGCGGCCAACCGATTGACCACCGCGTGATAGAGTTGCCAACGAATCAGCGTGCCGTCGATGTCGAAAACTGCGAATTTTTTCACGTTAGAACTCCAAAGTTAGCGAGATCGGACAGTGGTCAGATCCCATTTGTTCAGGATGAATATCCGCCGCGACGATTTTCTTTGCAAGGACGGAGCTTGCAAGAAAGTAGTCGATGCGCCAACCGATGTTGCGCTCGCGGGAACGCGCCAAATAGCTCCACCAGGTATAAGCCTCTTTTTCATCAGGATGAAGTTTACGAAAAACGTCAACAAATCCGGCGTCCAAAAAGGCCGAAAAGCCCATGCGCTCTTCGGTGGTGAAACCGTGCTTGCCTTTGTTGGCGGCCGGCCGCGCGAGATCAATCTCCGAGTGCGCAACGTTCAGATCGCCGCAAAAAATCACCGGTTTTTTCTGTTGCAACTCTCCTACATAATCCCGAAAAGCCGGATCCCATTGGTTAGCGCGCAACTCGAGGCGACCGAGATCGTCTTTGCTATTCGGCGTGTAAACTGTGGTCAGAAAAAAGTCATCCAGCTCGATAGTCAGGATGCGACCCTCGCGATTCGGATCGCCGAATTGATCGTCGTACAGACAGTAGCGGTCAGCCAAGCGTGTCGGCAGGTCGTAGTACACGTTCATTAGACCATTACTCCCACGCCGCTCGTCGCGCAAACGCTCGTGCACAAAAATCGCCGTACCGCTGTAACCGGCGCGCTCGGCCGAATTCCAAAATTCTTCGTAATCCGGCAGATCGATCTCGACCTGGCCGCGCTTGGCCTTGGTCTCCTGGAGACAAAGGATATCCGGCCGATATTTCTCGATGAACTTGGCGAACTCGCCCTTCTTGATCACCGCCCTCAGCCCGTTCACATTCCAGGAAAAGATTTTCATGTTTCTATTGTAGCACGCCTATGACTTTCGAGCCCGCTGATTTTCGCGGTCGAGGTCGCGTTTTTTTATCGTCTCGCGTTTGTCGTATTTTTTCTTTCCCTTGCCCAGAGCGATGACCAATTTAATATAACGCCCGCTGGTCAAAAGTTTCGTCGGCACGATGGTCAGGCCGCTATTTTTCTTGGCCACTAATGAATCGATTTCCTTTCGTTTAGCCAGGATTTTGCGGGATCGGCTGTCAACGACGGAGGTCGGCTGGCCGCTGTTTTTCGGTACATTGGTGGCGAGCGAAAACGAGGCGTTTATGAGGAAAAGCTCCGGATTTTGGCGACCGCGCACGGTGACATAAGCGCCGCGCAGTTGCACGCGTCCCAGCCGCGCGGCTTTAGCCTCGGCGCCGGTCAACTCTAATCCAACCGTCAAATTATCCGACAGCTCGTAATCGAACGACGCCCGGCGGTTAGTGACGGCCGAGTTTGGGCGCTTGCTGGCGGTCTTGTGTCCGCGTCTTTGCTTCGACTTTTTCATGAAAATATTATACACTAGTGATATGAAGAAAATCAAAGTCAACGTTCTCTACGCCACTAAATATAAGGGACAAGGCGTGGCGACGGCGTTCGAGGAGATGGTGCGTGGCCTAAAAGCGCGCGACGACGTCAAAATCAAAATCAATAGTTGGCAGAAATCTGATATTATTCACGGCCACTCGACCGACCCGAAATCGGCTTTTCATCTCTGGTTTCGGCGTGGCAAAAAAGTTTTCACTGCCCACCAGGTTTACGGTTCGATGGACGGCTCTATCAAAGGCGGCAAAGTTGTCGAACGTATCTTCTTCTGGTATGTGCGGCACGCTTTCTATAACAGAGTTGATCGGATCGTGGCGGTCAGTGCCATGTCAGCGGATATTTTAAAAGACAAGATGAAAGTCAAAACGCCCATCGTGACCATTTATAACACTATTGATATGGCGGCGCTCAAAATTACGCCGAGCAAGCGCGCCGCGGCGCGGAAGAAGTTCGGCCTGGCCGAAAATGATTTCGTGGTGGTCGGAAACGGCCAAACCCAGCCACGCAAACGCATTGACACTTTCGCGAATGTGGCGAAAAACTTACCGGATGTTAAATTCATCTGGGTCGGCGGCTTTAATTTTGGCGCGGTGGCGGCTAGCACTGGCCGGATGGAAAAAATCATCAAAAACGCGCCCGAAAATGTGACTTGGACAGGCGTGGTGCCACTCGAGATGGCGCGTGAATATATGGCCGCAGCCGATGTTTTCTTCTTGCCTTCTGATCAGGAAAACCACCCAATGTCGGTGCTCGAGGCCGCCGGCGCAGGACTACCGATAATTTTGCGCGACATTCCTGAATATGACGACACTTTCCGTGGCGATGCGCTGATGGCGAAGGACGACGCGGGCTTTGTCGAGATTATCGAACGCCTACGCGACAACCGTGAATATTACGATGAGGCCAAAACCGGCGCTCAAAAAATCGCCGATCGTTTCGATAGCAAAACTGGCGCCGAGCAATTTGTGGCGCTCTACCGCGAGCTGTTGGAGGGCGAAAAATGAGAATCGGCCTATTCACCGATAGCTATCATCCGACTAGTAACGGTGTGGTGGTGGTGGTGGATGTGACGCGGCGCGAACTCGAAAAACTGGGTCACGAGGTCTTTGTCATCGCGCCCGACGGCGGTGTCTTGGAGAAAAACAAATTGCCCGACGACGATCACATTATTCGCCTGCCGGCTATTCAATACGATATACAACTGAGTGTCTTTTTCCCGCCTGCCCTACTCAAGAAGATTCGGGCGCTAAAACTCGACATCATCCATTTCATGACGCCGGCACAGATCGGCCTGATGGCGGTGCTGGCGGCGCGCAAAACCGGCGCGGTGTTGGTCGGCCAACATACCACCGACACTTATGAATTCAGCAAAGACTATCCCACCATGGCGCTGAGCTACATTTTCGGCGGGCTGCTCGGGCCGCTGTTTATAAAATTATCTAGCGAGCAAAGGAGAACTTTTTTCAAATTGTATCTGTCGCCAGTCGATCGTGATGAGACTGATGAAAAATGGACTCAGCGGTTGGTGGCGGGGCTGATGGTGCTGCTCTATGCTAACTGCGACGGTGTGGTGGCGGTGTCGTACAAATCGGCCGATCAGTTGGCTGGATTCGCCGCGCGCTTTGACGAAGAATTGAATCTGTGTGTCATCCCGACCGGTGTTGATATTCTGCCGCCGGCCAAGAAGTCGGAAATCGAGGCTTTTTGCAAGAAATGGCGCATCACTTCGACGGACGAAGTCATCGTTAATTTTGGGCGCATGGCCGAGGAAAAGAATCTGACGCTCTTGATCGACATGTTGCCGGAGCTATTAAAGAAGAGACCGCGCGCTAAATTGTTGTTGGCGGGCGATTATATTTACCGTGAGAAGTTGGAGAAAATCGCCAGCGCCAGCCCGGCGGCGGAGCGGATAATTTTCAGTGGTCGCTATCGTCGCGAAGAAATTCCGACGATTTGCCGGGCGGCCAAAGTGTTTGCTTTTCCGTCGCTGACCGACACCCAGGCGCTAGTGCTAAACGAGGCGGCCGGCCAGGGTCTGCCGATCGTGATGTGTGACCACGGTGTGAATGATGTATTTCGAGACAGCGAGAATGGATTGTTGGCGGCCAACGACGCGGCTGACTTTGCCGATAAAGTAGCGCGAATTCTGTCCGACGATTCTTTGCGGACTCAGTTTAGCAAGCGTTCGCGCGAACTCGCGGCGGAATTTTCCGAGGAACATCAAACCGAAAAGCTAGTCGAATTCTATCGTGAACTGCTGCGCCAACCGATGAAATAATTAAAAATCAATGCCCTCTTGCGCTAAAAAGCCGTCGTCGTAGTGGTGTTTGGTCTTTTTCATTTCTGTGGCGATGTCGACTAGCTCGAGCAACTTTTTCGGAAAATCGCGACCGGTTAGGCATAGCGATGTCGTGGGCTTTCGCAAAGTAATCAGCTCGCGCAAATCGTCCGCGGTCAACAATCCGTCGTGCACGGCGTTGTTGATCTCGTCACAGATCACCAAATCGAAATCGCCGCTCGTGGCGCAGCGTTTCGCAAAGTCAAGAGTCTGGCGCGCGGCCGCTCGGTGTTCGGCGTCGCTGACGTTCTTGGCGGAATGCTCGCCGGCGCGGAAAAAGCCCTTGCCGCCCCTGTGAAACACCAACCTATCCTGCAGGAACGGTTCCTGCAGGATGTCGGCAAAAAATTTGTGCTCGCTAACCGCCCACGTTTTGATAAATTGCACAAAAGCCACCCGCCGGCCGGCGCCGAGCGCGCGGATGGCCGTGCCGATAGCGGCCGAAGTTTTGCCCTTGCCGTCGCCGGTGAAAACGATGACGATGGAGTCCTTTTTCATCACATAGGAATTATATCATAATTGTAATATTTACAACACTTCTACTCTGTTAAACTAATAAAAATCATAACAACATCAAATTCAAGTATTGACAATTCAGAGAGAGAGAGAGATAATTAGAGGCGAAAATAATGGCGAAGGAGTAGCATGGATGAACCTAGACCTCGGTTTGTGAAAAGATTTGAAATTGTGGATATGTCCGAAGAGGATTATGAGGATTGGTACAATTCCGGTACCTGGCCGACAGTGACTTCCCTTTTGGACGAGTTAGTCATTAAAGAAGCTTCGGAAGAATACTGTAGTACGCTCGGCTGTGGACCATGTGTAGCCGGAGGCGGACGACGCGGATGCGGAGCTGCAGATCAGGTAATCAGGAGATCCCTCTTAGATACTGACGGCAAAGGCAGAGGCCCTGCTGCGATAGTAACTTGCTCAGAACGCACGCGCAAAGAGTGCGAGGAACGAATAGCTAATTTGTCTCTGAGTTAAACGAAATATAGCCTCCGCGCCCTACGCCTCTTTCAACGCCGCGTCGATTTGGGCGCGGTCAAAGCCGAATATGATGACGCCGGCGATGTCGATGACCGGTACGCCGCGGAAATTGCCACCGATTTTGTCCATCAATTCTTGGTGTGCCGCGGGGTCTTCCTCGATGTTTTTCTCCTCGACGGCCACGTTTTTGTCGGTCAAATATTTCTTAGCCATTTTGCAATAGGCGCACCAATTGGTGCTGTAAACGATAACTTTTTTGGCGTCTTTTGCGTCGTCGCTCATTTTGTTTCCCTCCCCTTAAAAGATTAACGATAACTATTGTAACAGGATTACAAAATAGAAGTCAATACATTTAGCGTTGTAATTTTAACCACAAACGCTACATATGGTGTATGAGACGCTACATATGGTGTTTTCGCCTGTTCCAATCTTTTGTGAAACCTTTCGAATTTCCGGAAATTTTTGAAGAATTTTTCATCAAATGCGAGTACGAGCTTGTTCTCCGCACGGAGCATCTGAGAAAAATTTAAGAAAATTTCGTCGCGAAATTCGACTTAGGTTGAACAAAGATTGGAACAGGTTAATCAGTACCCGATTTTCTAGTCAAATGCCATTTCCCACAACTCGAGCAATGATACGATTTCAAGCGCAAATCGTCGCCGGCGAAAATGGTTTCTTGCTCGCGTGCTACGGCGTCGGCTTCTTGGCGCGATTGATAGCAATTCTTGCCACAGGATTTGACGGGTTTCGGCGGGACAAAGGGTTTGATTTTGCGCATGATTTAATCATAGCACAATTTTAACTTGAGAAAACTCTTGCATAAACAAAATAAACTTGTTACAATGACGAAGTAATGGGTAAAAAACTGACTACCCCGGGGTTTAGGAATGTTGGAGATGACTCTAGCATGAAAGAGATCAAATTGTCGCTGTTTACGGCGGCCGTGTCGGCGACTCTGCGTATGGTGGTGCCAACGATGGGGTTGTTTCTCATCGGCCTGATTATCGATTTTAGCTTGAGGCAAACGGTCTTTTACGCCATCATTGGGGCGTGTCTCGGTTTCGTCGTTGCGGCCGTTCTAATCTATTTCCAAATCAAGAAAGTCAAAAGCCAAATGAAAAAGGACGCAAGCGAGTCCAAGGAGAAGAAGTAGGTGCACGTTTCGATAAAAGCCGAACCACTTTTTGAGATGTTTGGTATTGAGATAACCAACGCGATTTTGCTCGGGATTATCGGCCTGGGTTTTTTGATCGTGTGGATGATTTTTGTAGCGCGAAAAATTGCCCAGGATCGCTACGGCTCGGATAAGAAAGGTTTCTTTACGCGGCTGGTGCTCTGGGTGTTCGAGGGTTTGTATAAAACCGTCCACGAAACTATCCCGAATAAAAAAGTCGCCCGTCAGGTCGCGCCGTTCGTCATTACGATTTTCTTTATCGTGGTGATCCAATATTACACCGGGATTTTGCCGTTTGTTGGCGAGGCTATGACGTTCGGTCACACTCCCCTGTTCCGCTCACAGGCGGCCGATTTGAATTTCACGCTGACACTAGCGATTATCACGATTGTGGCCTGTCAAGTTTGGGCGTTTCGCGTGCTCGGTTTCAAGGGTAACATGCATCGTTATTTTGTTAATCCGCTCAAAGATCCGATCGGTTGTTTCGCCGGTTTTCTCGAGCTAATCGGCGAATTTTCGCGCATGTTGGCGCTGGCCATGCGTTTGTTCGGGAATGTCTTTGCGGGCGAGGTGCTGCTAGTTGTGGTGGCTTATCTCGGTTCGTTTGCGAGCCCGGCGCTGCTGCCCTTCTTTTACATTTTTGAATTATTCATCGGTGGCATCCAGGCCTATGTCTTTTTCATGTTGGCCACCGTTTTCATCGGATTGGCTGTCTCGCACGACAGTCACGCGGAATCTGTTCACTCAACTGAGGTTAAAATGGTGAGTGAAATGTCAACTTAAACGAAAGGAACGAAATGGAAAGCATGGCATTTAGTCTGGCGTATGTGGTGCCGGCCTTTGGTGCGGCGATCGGTGTGGGTATCATCGGTAGCGCGGCACTTAACGCGGTGGGTCGCAACCCCGAAAAAGCTAGCACGATTCAGCAAATGATGATCCTAGCCATCGCCTTTACCGACGCTCTGGCTATTATCGGTGTCATTGTGGCAATTCTTGGTAAGGTCATGTAGGGCGACACGTGGAGAAATTACTCTATCTATTCGCCTCTACCGAGGCCAGCGAAGAAGTTACGGGCGGGATGTTTGGTAGCTTGGGCATCGATTGGAAAGTCATGATTCTGCAACTCATCGCCTTTGGCGTTTTGGTGTTTGTCTTGGCAAAGTGGGTTTATCCGCCGATCCTGGCTATGCTAGATCGTCGCCAAAAACTGATCGATGACAGCATCAAGGCAGCCAAAAAAGCCAGCGCCGATTCCGAAAAGGCCGCCAAAGACATCGCCCAGCAGCTATCGAAAGCCCGCGTCGAGGCCGAGGATATCGTGGCTGCCGCGCACAAACAAACCGAACAGATCCTAGTCGACGCCAACCAAGAGGCCGAGCGGCGATCCGAGGCGACCGTGGCGGCTGCTCGAGCGCAGTTAGCGCGTGACGTCGAAACAGCGCGCAAAACTCTGCGCGACGAAACGGCCAATTTGGTGGCGCTAGCGACCGAAAAAGTCGTCGACGAAAAAGTCGACATGACCAAGGACGCCAAATTGATCCGCGAGGCGATCTCTAAAACTGAAAAAGAGGTTAAGGAATAATGCAAAATCCGTCTCGCCGTCGCATTGCCAAATTCATCGCCGACCAACTCATGAGTGGTGAGAGCGTCCAACGTGTCGCGAAAGTTCTAGCGGCGTGGTTGGTCGAGAGCCGACAGACGCGGACGTCGGAGCTGGTTCTGCGCGACATCGAGACCGCTCTGCTGAACGATCACAAATTTCTAGCGGCGGATGTTTCGAGCGCGCGCGAATTGAGCCACGAAACGATCGCTAGCTTGCGCGAAATGTTGGCGGCCGAAACCGGCGCGCAGAAAGTAGAAATAATTCCACAGGTCGACGAAAATCTAGTCGGCGGCGTCATCGTGCGCACACCCGATGCGGAAATGGATGCTTCCCTGCGCACGAAATTGCGAAAGTTGAGGGCGATATGAAAAAACAACCCGTCACTTACGCTTTTATCGACAGCCAGAATCTTAATCTCGGCATATCTCACGACGTTACTAATAGCCATGGGCGCAAAATTTATGAAGGCAAAAAACTAGATTGGCGACGATTTAGACATTATTTGCGCGAAAAATATGGGGTTAGGCAGGCTTATATCTTTATTGGTATGATGCCAGGCAACAGTCAACTCTACGAGTATCTGCAACGTTGCGGCTTTACGTTGATATTCAAAGAAGTCGTCGAATATGTTAACAAAGACGGCAAAACCGAAGTCAAGGGCAATGTCGACACCGATTTGGTGCTTTGGGCAGCGGCGCGTGAATTCGCTAATTACGATCGGGCGATTTTTGCTAGTGGTGATGGCGATTTCTTGAGCTTGTATAAGTTCATGGCAGAAAAGAAAAAATTGCTGAAAATTCTTGTGCCGAACCGGTTTCGCTATTCGAAATTACTGAAGTCTAATTTTCACAAATACCTAGTGTTTGTTTCTGACAAGACTGATCTGTTTAAGCCAATTAAAAAGGCCAGGAGTAGCGGTCGGATCACATCCTTAGGCATGCCTGGTCATCGTGATAAACCCAGTTTAGCAAAACCACGCGCGAAAGTCAAGCAAGTTACGCGCAGGAAATCAAATCATGGTAAAAAATAAGGAGGAAAACTAATGTCAGAACTATCAGTCAAAGAACTAAGCCGCGAGTTGCGCGAAGCGATCGCCAATTTGGATGCGAGCGAGGGGCTCGAAAAGGCCGGTATCGTGACGCGAGTCGGCGACGGCGTGGCTTGGGTGCACGGCCTGCGCGACGCTGGCTCGTCGGAGATTTTGAAAATCGAGACGTTGGACGGCGACGTGACGGAAGCTTTCGCGCTGAACCTCATGGAGGACGAGATCGGAGCTGTGCTCCTCGGCGATGAGGAACAAGTGGCGGCCGGCGCCAAAGTCACCCTGACCGGCGAAGTGGTCTCTGTTCCGGTTGGGTCGGAGCTCCTAGGTAGAGTCGTCAATCCGCTCGGTCAACCTTTGGACGGCTTGGGCGAAGTCAAAACCGAACTGCGCGGCCTGGTCGAGAAATCCGCCCCGGGCGTCATGGCGCGTCAATCTGTTAAAGAACCGTTGATGACCGGCATTATGTCGATCGACACGATGATTCCGATCGGTCGCGGCCAGCGAGAACTAATTATCGGCGACCGCCAGACCGGCAAGACGGCCATCACGCTCGACACTATGATTAACCAGGCGCGCCAAAACACCGGCGTGGTCAATATTTACGTGGCGATTGGCCAGAAGCTGAGCAAAGTCGCGCGGCTCGTTGAGCGACTAAAACAAGAAGGCGTCATGGATCAAACGATCGTGGTAGCGACTAGTCCGGCCGATCCGGCTTCCCTGCTCTATTTGGCGCCTTATGCTGGGGCGGCCATGGGCGAATATTTCCGCGACAACAAGGAGCACGCCTTGGTTATCTACGACGATTTGACCAAGCACGCCAATGCTTACCGCCAGATGTCGCTCTTGCTACGACGGCCGCCGGGGCGCGAGGCTTATCCGGGTGATGTCTTTTATTTGCATTCGCGCTTGTTGGAGCGAGCTGCTAAATTGTCGGATGAATTTGGCGCCGGGTCGCTGACCGCTCTGCCGATCATCGAGACGCAAGCCGGCGACATTTCGGCCTACATTCCGACCAACGTGATTTCGATTACCGACGGCCAGATTTTCCTGGAGACGGATTTGTTCTACCAAGGCATCCGCCCGGCAATCTCGGTCGGCCTCAGCGTGTCGCGAGTCGGCGGTAACGCCCAGACCAAAACGGTCAAATCAGTCAGCGGCAACCTGAAACTCTACCTGGCGCAGTTCCGCGAATTGGCGTCGTTCGCCCAATTCGGATCGGATCTCGACGCCGAAACCAAATCCATTATCGAGCGTGGCCAGCGTCTGACCGAGCTGCTCAAACAACCGCAATATCACCCGCTCGACATCTGGGAACAGGTCGTTAGCGTGGTGGCTTTGACCTCGGGCGCCTTTGACGGTGTGCCGGTGGCGAAAATCCACACCGCAGTCGAGAATTTGCTGGCTCGTATGAAAACTGATAAAAAAGATTTGATCAAGAGGTTGAACACCGGCGCCGACAAAGTCGAGGGCGACGCTCTAAAATCCATCGAAGATTTAGCGCGCAAAACCGCTAAAGAATTCGCCGATAAACCCGCTAAGAAAGAGGAAGAGTAGATGAACATCATCGTTGGCAGCGTCGTAGTCCAGGACGGAAAAATCTTGCTGGTTCAAGAAGCCAGGCCGGCTGTTTACGGCCAGTGGAATGTCCCGGCTGGCTATTTGGATGAAGGCGAAACGATTGTGTCCGGCGCAATACGAGAGACCAAAGAAGAAACTGGTTACGATGTTGAGCCGGAGGAGGGGGGCTTGCTTTTGATTAGTGATCCGACGTTCCAAGTCCGTGGCCATGCGATCGTGGTAATTTTATTCAAGATGAAGGTCGTTGGCGGTGAATTGGCGTTTGACAAAAACGAAATTTTGGATGCCAAATGGGTGCCGATCGATGAGACTTCTTCCTTAGAATTTCGTGACGGTATCAGGAGGTTACTCGGCGAAATATTACGTCGCCTCAAGAGCGGCGAGAGCTATCCACTGAGCCTGACGTATGATGCGATCACGCAGAAAGAGGCGGGATGAAAGTTTTGTTCGTCTGCAACAATACCGTCGGTCGCTCGCAGGCCGCAAAAGCGTTTTACAATCAGTTGACCAATTCACATGACGCGGATGCGGCGGGGGTTGGGCTGAGGCTTCCCGAGGCCGATACCATGCTCAAGTTTTTTGTGGCAAAGAACGGAGAAGCTGCGATGTACAAAACTCTGCAAGAGATCGGCATTGACATCGGTGATTATCCGCGCGTGCAGCTAACACCCGAGATGCTTGGGGGGGGGTATGACTTGATAGTGAATATTGCTGACAAGAGTCAAACGCCGAAATGGCTGCGTGGCGACAAAGTAATCTGGTGGAATGTTCCTGATCCCGGCCACAAAGAAAATTTTGAGGAGCGCCTAGTGTACTCAAGAGTCACGCGCGATTTGATGCGCGAGCGCGTGAAAAAGCTGATCGAAATTGAAAAATCCGGTGGGGATTTTCACAAACTCGACGACAATATCGACGGAGGCAAAAATGACAGGAAATGATTTACTTGCTATAATAGGGACGAAAGCGACGGCGCCGTCCCTGAACTGGGTCGGCCTACGTCGCTTCTTTGATAGGAGGAAAATCTAATGGCCAGCGTCCAGCAACTAAAGAGCCGCATCAAGAGTGTCAACTCGACCAAACAGATCACTCGTGCCATGCAATTGGTGGCGGCTAGCAAAATGCGGCGCGCCATCGAGCGGGCGGTTTCGGCGCATGACTATATCTATGCGGCGCGCGATCTGTTTATTTACCTGTCAGAAATTTGTCACACTGATCGGCATCCGTTGTTCATCCGTCGCCCGATCAAGAATCGCCTGCTGGTGGTAATTAGTAGCGACACCGGCCTGGCCGGCGCCTATAACAGTAACGTTTTCAAAAAATACATTTTCGAGCTAAAGCGCGACAGAGATCGCAATGTGAACACCGATACGCTAGCGATCGGTCGTAAAATTTCTCAGTTCGCCTCGCGCCTCGAGGGCAACAACGTGATCGGCACGTATGAGCGATTGCCGGAAGACCTAGCGCACGCCGAGTTTGGCAGCCTTTTCAATATAATCTTGGACGGCTACAAAACAGAGAAGTACGATGCGATCGACGTTATCTACACCAAATTCAACTCGTCCATCTCCCAAGAAGTCCGCATGCACTACCTACTGCCGATGGGTCATGCCCCGGGGGACGAAGATTTCAAACAATCTTATACGGTGGCCGACTATATCAAGTTCGAACCGCGTCCGGGCGAAGTTTTGGATTTCGTGGCGGATCGTCTGGCGCAGGCTGACATCGTGCACTTTTTGTCTGAATCATTGGCGAGTGAGCACTCCATGCGCATGATGGCCATGAAGAACGCCACCGACAACGCTTCTTCCCTGTCGGACGATTTGACGCTGGCCATGAACAAGGAACGCCAAGCGGCGATCACCCAGGAATTAAGTGAAATTTCAGCCGGAGCGGAGGCGGTATCATGAATCGTGCATTGTCTTCACCAGGCAAGAAGGTCATCATTGATGCACTAGCGGGCAGTCTCTTTGACCCGAATCAAGAAACGTTATTTCCTATAGGGAATGGTTATCCTGATTATGATATTCCGATACCACCAAACTATGTCGTTACAAGCATGGAGGAACTAATGAGATTGATGTTCGCTGCTGCTGCATATGTATTAGGCTTCGCACCATTTGATATGACCTACTCGGCTAACCATGAAATGACAGCAACACGTGAGCGCAATATAGTAGACGACGCACTGGATGGTGCAGATCCTGTAAGTTGCATCGGTCAAACGAGTCGTAGGGAGGTGTTTGGCGATCGTGTGTGCATAGATAACGGCTGGGGATTTAGGCTTCATGGTGATCCTAATTCCATAGAATCTTTGGACGAGCCATTGGCGGTTTCGGAAAAGGATCTCCGCTTTTTACTCGAGGGAGCATGCAAGTCGGCTCGTGATTGTCGCGATATGGTGAGAGCAGGGACATAGTGCAGTGTGTAATGGTTAATAAGAAGGAGGAAAAATGAGTAAAGAAGGTAGATCCAATAAAAAGGATTTAGTCAAGAAAATTGCGATCGGCGCCGTTACTTTCCTGATCACTTTCATTATTTTGACGTTTATCGCGGAAGCGATTTTCAAATCGGATGATGCGAAAGCAATCGCGATTATATTATGCTCGAAGGTCGTTCTGTCGTTGCTAATAGCGCTCGTTGTCAGTAATGTAAAGTTGGGAGGAAAGAAATGAAGAATAACATCGCGGACACAAAAGAGACAAAAGTCGGTGAAATCATCCAAGTCGTCGGCGTGGTGGTCGATATCGAGTTCAAAAAAGATGAGCTGCCAGCCATCAACGACGCATTGACGGTGGAGATCGGTAGCGGCCAAGACGCCCGCAAAGTCACGCTCGAGGTAGCGCAGCATCTGAGCGAAACGACAGTGCGCGCGGTGGCTTTGGCGTCGACCGATGGCTTGGAGCGCAGTGCCCGCGTGATCTCGACAGGCGCGCCCATTAGCGTACCAGTCGGCGAAGCCACCCAAGGGCGCATGTTCAACGTGGTGGGTGAACCGATCGATGGATTGGACGCGCCAAAAAACGCCAAATACATGCCGATCCATCGCGATCCACCGCCGTTGACTGATCAGTCTAGCAAAACCGAAATTCTAGAAACCGGCATCAAAGTCATCGACCTGATCGCGCCGATCGCCAAGGGCGGCAAAGTCGGACTCTTCGGCGGCGCCGGCGTTGGCAAAACTATCTTGATCCAGGAGCTAATCAACAACATCGCCAAATTCCATAGCGGCAACTCTGTCTTCGCCGGCGTCGGTGAGCGCACGCGCGAGGGCAACGACCTCTATCACGAGATGAAAGACAGCGGCGTGCTCGATAAAACTTCCCTAGTCTTTGGCCAGATGAACGAACCGCCGGGAGCGCGCCTGCGCGTGGCGTTGACGGGCTTGGCTATCGCGGAAAGTTTTCGCGACGCCGGCAAAGACGTCCTATTATTCATCGACAACATTTTCCGCTTCACCCAGGCCGGCTCGGAAGTTTCGGCGCTCTTGGGGCGCATGCCGAGCGCGGTCGGCTACCAGCCGAACTTGCAACAGGAAATGGGCGCCCTACAGGAGCGTATCACTTCGACGCGCGAGGGTTCGATCACTTCGGTGCAGGCGGTCTATGTACCGGCGGACGACCTGACTGACCCGGCGCCGGCGGCGACCTTTTCGCACTTGGATTCGACCATCGTGTTGGATCGCGCGCTGACTGAGATCGGCATCTACCCGGCCGTCAACCCGCTCGATTCTTCTTCGACCATTCTCGATCCGGAGATCGTCGGCGAGAAACATTACCGCGTGGCGCGTGAAGCCCAGCGCGTTTTACAGGAGTACAAAGATCTCCAAGACATCATCGCCATCCTCGGCATGGAAGAATTATCCGACGAGCAGAAACAGGCGGTCAACCGCGCGCGCCGCTTGCAGCGCTACCTCTCCCAACCGTTCTACGTCGCCGAAGTTTTCTCCGGTTTTCCGGGTCAATATGTCAAATTAGAGGACGCGATCGGTGACGTCGAAGCGATTTTGGCCGGCAAACACGACGATAAACCAGAAGATTGGTTCTACATGGCCGGCGCCCTAAAAGACAAAGCCAAAACGGAGAAGAAATGACCGAGAGACAGCCCCATTATCCTGACTATTGTGGTGTCACGACCGAAGCATATGTTGATGGTGCACAAAAATACATTGAAGAGTACGAGAGGAGCTTAGCCGAACAGGGTGAACCATCTGAGGGAACCTTTATCCAAAAATGGCTTGATCGTGCTGTAAAAGGACTTCCGATTAATGCGCGCATCTTTGAGATCGGTTCTGGGCCAGGTCAGGATGCGGACTATTTGACGGGGCTTGACTATACAAACATTACACTATCAGATGTCGCGCAGCCGTTCGTGGATTTTTTGGGACAGCGCTTTACCAATGTTTTTCAGCTTGATATTATGCGCGACTCGATTCCAGTTGATGGGGGGGGGTATGATCTCATTTTTGCAGACGCAGTCTTGGTTCATTTTCGCCCAGAGGAGGCCGAGATGATCTTAAGAAAAATGGTCGAGGCGCTTAATGACGGAGGCAGAATTGCGTTTAGCGTTAAAGGAAAAACAGAGGCAACAAAAGACGGTTTCTCGGATGAGAAATTAGGTAAACCACGCTATTTTCATTATTACACCGAGGATGAGCTCAAAAGTTTGTTAGAAAAAGTTGGCTTACCAAACACACAAATTGTGCGCAGAGAAGGATTTCGCGGCGTTTCTTGGTTAACTGTAATTACTAGTAAGGAGGAAAATAGTGGCTGACTACCCGACTCTGACGCTGCGGCTGGTGACGCTGCTCGGCGAGAAAATGAAAGAAGACGTCTACGAGGTCATTCTGCCGACGACGACTGGTGAAATCTCGGTTTTTCCGGGTCACGAGCCGCTGGTGACACTGGCCAAGCCGGGCGTGATCGCTGTGCGTCGCCGGAAAATTGACCCTGATGAGTTGCTCGAATATTTTGCTACGAGCGGCGGCATCATCGAAATTAACACCGATCATGTCAAGATTTTGGTCGACGAGGCGGATCATAGCGACGATATTGTCGAATCCGAAACCCAAAAAGCCCTCGAGCGTGCCATGGCGATGCGCGATAATGCTTCTGACCAGGTCGAGCTAGAAAAAGCCACCCAGCTAGTCGATCGCCACCAAGTCCGCCTAAAAGTCGCCGGCCTCAGACGACACAAGAAACCGACGCAGTACAAATAATTTTTTCCCAAAATTAATTAGACGCGACTATCCGTGCTATAATGCTAGCATGAATGTGGTCACAGCCAGAGACGTTTTTGGGAAGCAGCACCTAGTCGACGTGAGCGACCTCACCCAGGACGCTCATATTTACGGCATTGCCGTGGAGGGCGAAAAAATCCTAATCGTGCCGCAATTTGACGGTTACGATTTTCCGGGCGGCACGATCAAAAATGGTGAAACGCATGGGGAGGCCTTGAGACGAGAATTCAAGGAAGAAACGGGTTTAGAAATTGAGCCGATCAAGCTACTGAACGTTTATACTAGTTTCTTTCACCACCAAAAATATGGCACAAATTACCAATCGCTGCTCATCTTCTATCTAGTAAAAATTGTCGGCGGCACAATCTCCGCGGACGGTTTCGACGAGGATGAAAAAGAATACGCCTCAGAAGCTGAGTGGAAAAACATCGACGATCTAAAAGAGATGAGACACGTATGCAGCATCGATGTCGCCAGCGAAATAATCGCCTCCACCAAGGCGGCTAGTTATTCGCGATGATGTTGCACACTTTATTTTGCGTTTAGCTGTTCTAGCACCGACTCGAGCTTGGTCACGTCGTCGATTATGTATTTGACGCCGATCTTTTTTGCGCCCGCTCTGCTGAGATGTCCCGTCAATACGGCAACCGGTTCGATGCCGGCATTCCACGCCATCTGCATATCGCTTACGGCGTCACCGACCAAAATTGTTTCTGTTTTTGCCACATTCTCGGCTCTCATAATTTTGTTTGGCATAAATGGATGCGGTTTGCCATGGTTGGGGTCGGCTAGGTCGTATATGGATAAAATATGGGAAAAGACATCAGGTATGTCAAACTTCGCCAAGAGCCGTTCGCGCAAAATTCGCGGGTGTGCTCCTGTCGCAATGGCTAACTTGTAATGTTTTGCTAATTCTTTCAAAAATTTCTGGCTGCCCGGAGTGACTGTCAAGCAATCAATAAAGGTATTGCCAAACAAGTTTTCCTCATAGATTTTCACTGCCTTGTCTAGGAGCTCCGGGTTTTCTTTCAAGAGTCCTCTAATTAGTTCCCTGTGATGCGCACCCCATTTGGCTTTGATCCGCCTGTCTTCTTCTTCGGGCGGGAGAGAAACGCCGACGCCTTTTACAGCCTCGTGATAACACTTGTAGTAACCTTTTATGGAGCCCCGCGTAAAAACGTCATCCCAATCGAAAATAATCAATTTAATCATTGTTGCCTATTGTAAGTCATATTTTGTTTATTGGCAAATTTTTACCAAACGTCTCGCGCACTTCATCGGTGGTTGTATCTAGAAAATTTTAGAAAGCTCTGCGAACGAGCTAATGACTCTAGTAGCTCCAGCCTCGAAAAGTCGCAATTGTTTGCAAGGACGGAGCTTGCAATGAGGGCGCTGCCGCCGCCGGATTTGACGACTTTCTTGTCGGGACAGCCCATGTTGATGTCGATACCGGCGAAACCTCTGGTGGCCAAGGCGTGCGCCATTTTTGCAAAATGTTCGGGCTGGCTGCCCCAAATTTGCGCCACGATCGGCATTTCGTCCGGCGTAAAAGTCAAACGACCACGCGTTGAAAATTCCCCCTTCTCGGAACAGAAACTGGCGGTGTTGGTGAACTCAGTAAAGAAAACATCAGGCCGTCCAGCACGCGCCACGACGTGACGAAAGACCACGTCGGTGACATCCTCCATCGGCGCCAGCGCGAAAAATGGTCGCGGCAGTTCGTCCCAAAAACTCATTCTTTCCCCAGTAAAAACTTTTCAAAATCGATCACGCCGGCTAGGTTGGGCGTGAATTTGTCAATCGTCGGCAGATCGAGCGTCATAATGCGCAACCAAACTTTTTTCAGTAACTTGATGAATTCGGCCATTTCTTTTTCATCAAAATCCAATTCTAATTTCACTAACTGACCGTCGAGAGGCTCGACGAATTTCAAAACGCCTTTCTCGGCCGACCAGCCGGCAAACTCGCGGGAATTTTCGATGAGCAGTTTATAAAACATCAGCTGGTGGCGATAGCCGTGCAATTTGACTTTTTCGTAATCGCTCTGGCCTCGCCAGCCGCGCGGCGCCTTGCCGGTTTTGTAATCGATCAAAACTAATTTCTTCTTTTTCTTATCAATGTCGATCAAATCAATCAGGCCGGTCAGTCGCATCTCGCCCACCACCGCATCGAAATGTTGTTCGGTTTTCTGCTGCGGCGTGAAAGTCTTCGTGTGCTCGGGCAAGAAAACATTCAGCGCGTCCACGCCCTTTTTCAAATAGAATTTTTGATGACTCAAGCTAAGCTCAGCGTTCATAAGAATATTTTCAAAGTCACCGATAACGTCCTCGAGCGGCTTGGTTTGCTGGGCGGCCGCCAGATGCGTATGAGCCCATTGCAGCGCGGTGTGGATGGCCGTGCCAAAAATGGCCTGGGGCGAGCGAGCGGTCGGGAATCTCAGCAAATACTTCAATAAAAATTCTTCCGGCCCACCGCCCATGACATCGATAAATGTGCCAAAATGACTGGCCGATATTTTGTAATTGGCCAGCCTATCGGAAAGTAGATCGCGCAAATTATCGTCGACTGTGGCCAGCGGCGCATGCCAAGAAACGCTGAGTTGCTCGGCGGCCGTGGCGATGCCTCTCGGCGGGAGTTTTTCGGTTTCTAAATCCAAAGTATACTCGAGCGGCAGTAGAGGTTTATCGCCATCAGTCTCGGCCGAAGTCATGGTCAAATATTTGCGAGCGCGCGTCAACGCCACAAACAGCAGTCGCAGTCGCTCGTCGTCATTATCACCGCTCAACCGAAACGGCATGTTGTGCGGCCATCCCAACAAACTGCCGCGCGTGCGGGTCTTGCTACCCCAAATTTCCGAATTAGCGCCGATGATAAAAACGTGGTCGAATTCCGAACCTTTGGCCTTGTGCGCGGTCAGGAGCTTGATTCTGGCCTTGGTGGCCAGCGTGAAATTACTGGTCAGCGGTTTGCCTAGTTCATCGATCTCGCGCACGAAATCGAGAAAATCGATCAGCCGCAGTGATTTATTAGGTCGCCAATCGCGCAAGTGATCCCTCAGCGTCGTTAAATCGGCCAGGAAATTCAAGTAACTCTCAGGCTCGCGATCCAAGGCCTCGGCCGAGAAGAAATAATTGTAAAGTGGCGAATGGATCTGACCAAACATTTCCTCCAAGATCCCGTCTCCTCCTCGCTTCGCCTCGTCGTCGACCGTCTGGCGGTTTGGCGCCAGCCCAGGATCTTGGAGTAAAGTTTGGTCAGATCCAATCAACTTATCCAAAATGATTTCGAGCGGTTCGTTTTGCGCTAGTTGAGCGGTTGTCTGGAGCCAATCGGCGAGCGGCGCGGATTTCTTGTCGGTGGCTAGAACATCCAACCAACCAAGTTTTTTATCATGCGCGGTCAGACTAATGCGCCACAGCTCGGCCGGCGGAATATTCCACGCCGGGTGCGCCAAAACTTGCGGTAAATACTCGTCCACAATAGCCGTCACACCGCGCGAAATCGCCTCGACCACTAGGCTGAGATGGATGAGTTGCCGGATCGGCTCACTGCTCAAAACGTCGCGCCGCCGCTCATAATCAACCGCCAAATTTTGCTCAGCCAAGAACGGCAACAAACTCTCCAACTGTCGGTGGTTTCGGGCGATGACGGCGATAGTTTCAGGATTAGTTTTAGCGTCGATGAGACGGCGGATTTCTCCGGCGACAAAAGCGCTCTCGGCCTGGCGCGTAGCGGCCGAAACGCGCCGGACTTTGGCCGAATGTTCGACTTTCTTGATTAATTTCTTGGTCGAACCGTCCGCTCCCAAAAGTCGCTCGGAAATCTGCGCAGCCGCGCGGCGCGCCAAATCCAAAATCGCTTCTCCGCTGCGATAATTTTCGCTCAAAGACACAACAGTCAAGTTCGGAAAACGCACGGCGAACTGTTGAATATTGCTAATGTCCGCGCCCTGGAATCGATAAATCGCCTGGTCGTCGTCGCCCACCACCATCAAATTCGGCTCGGTATCATAATCGGTCAATAGGTGGAGCAAGCGCATCTGGGCGTCGTTAGTGTCTTGGAACTCGTCGACCAAAACGTATTGAAAAGTCTCCTGGAGCTCGGATTTCAAATCGGGATTTTGCTCGATGGCCGTGATGACGCGCAGGATCATGTCGTCGAAATCATAGAGTCCGCGACGGGGCATTTCGTCCATGTATTTGGCGTAAACTTCCGCGGCCAACAGCAATTTCTGGCTCAGTTTATCGTCCTTTAGAATCAAATCACCACGCGGGTTTTTGACCGTCCAAGTTTTTTTCCACTCGGTTAGCGGTTTGGTTTTGTTGGTGGTTTTGGTTTCGTCTAGGGCGCGCCTTAGGCTGCTCCCGAAAACCTCCGCCAAAGTCGGTTCGGCCGAAAATGCTAGGCGCGGCGTCTCGGCGACTGCCTTTTCGGCCTCGTCCATCAATTCGGCGGCCGCGTCGCACGTGGCGGCTACTATTTTGCCCGCGAAAACTCGGCGCAGCGTCGGCGTGATATTAGCGCAAAATGCCAAATTTTGCGCTAATAACTCTCGGATCTCGTCGGGCGCGAGACCGGCTTTTTTGAAATCAGAAATCACCCGTGCCAGCTCGCCAAGATAAGTCCAGCGGCCGTTCATGGTCGTAGCTAGCGGATTATTGTGCGGCAAACTTTCGAGAATTTCGTTTAGAACCGCCAAAGTCATCAACTCATCAGCCGGCCGAAAAAGCGCGCCACCATAAAAATATTCCGGATGACGACTAATAATTTCCGAACCAAAACTATGAAAAGTATGGATGGCGACTTTGTAGGCGTCGCTGCCGATAATCTGGCTCAGTCGCTCGGTCATATTAGCCGCCGCCGATTCGGTAAAAGTCAAACACAAAATCGATCGCGGATCGGTGTCGGTCTTCTTTAAAATATTGGCCACACGCAGCGCGAGTAATTGGGTTTTGCCGGTGCCCGGCCCGGCGATAATCATCAATGAACCATCGATCTGGTTGATGGCTGCTGCCTGCGCCTCGTTCGGTCTCTTGATACTCACATTAAACATTTTACGCTATTTTGGCGATTTTTGAAAAATATGGTAAAATACATAGCCATGAAGCAACTTTATGCAGAAGTGAGTCTAGAAAAACACCTCTACGCCATGTTTGGGCTGCGGATTGACATTAAATCGGTGATCGCTAATAAAATTCCGGTCGGCGCCAGCACCGGAGCGACGGTGTTTCTGTCTGAAAAAGGTCAACTCTATGTTTTCATCATGACGCATGGCGGGCAGAATCTGGGCGATGTCAAGAAAATTCTAGCGCGGATGAATTTAAAACCAGAGCAATTTATGCCGCCCAAGGGAGACAACGGTTATTTCGATCGTGTCGCCACGGTAAAGTTCCGCGAAGTTTTCCCCGGTCGCACGCCGAAAAACGACGGTGACCTAAAGTTTTATCGCACGGTGGCGCCCTACAATCCGGCGTTAGTGCAAATTTCCGAAGTCCAAAACGGCATCATCAAGCAATACGACAGCGACGCTGTCGGCCGCTGGCGCCCCGCGATCAAATTCCAATATCGGCGAATTAGGACGAGCTAGCGATATTTTAGTTTTGTGATTAAAATTTAGCACTTGACAAATGTGCATGGGGGGGGGTATACTCTCAGGGTAAGTTAATTAGGAGAGAGCATATGAGCCCCGAAGCACAAGGTGACAGGAAACCAAGACAAAGACCAAATAGGAAACGTGGACGAAAAGATCCTGTAGCGGCAGCCATGGCTGCAAGAATTAGCGGGGCGGCTGGCGGTTTGGGTATTGTTGATGGGGTTCGTGCGGATGATCAGACAAAGCGGAATGAGGCTGCCGCAGCAGCAAGAGCGGAGGCGGATCGCGTGAGAAGGATGAGTTTCGCAGAACAGGAAGCCCATTATGCAGAACTGTACAGTCACCTGTGGTAGCGATCAGTTACTCAACCGTCTCAGCGACCAACTCCCCGCCGATTTTCTCGATGTCGGCTAGGCCGTGTAGATCGATTATGTTGGTGAATCCGGCTTTTTCTAAAATCTCAGTCGCTCGCGCTGAGCGGGCGCCGCTGCGGCAATGCAAATAAATTTTGCTGTCGTGCGGCAGGTCGGGCAATTCGCCGGCCTCGATATCTTCGATCGGCCAATTCTCCGCCCCGACGAAATAGCCGGCCGCGTACTCGTCGCTGCGGCGCACGTCGTAAAATTTGGCGCCGCTCGCGATATCGTCCTGGATCTGCTCGAAAGTCAACTCCGGCGTGGCGGCGGCTCCTTTTTCGGACACACCGGCTACTTCGGCCGGCGCTCTCTCGGTCGATTCTTCCCCGCCGCGCCCTAGTGATACGCCCACAATCACCCCGCCGGCTACTGTGACGATGGCGATGACGATGATAATTTTGCGCATCTTTTCCTTTCTTTAATGGCTCAGAGCCACGATAGCAATGACGCCGACCACGACCCACATTGTGTTAGTGGCGGCCGACGGGTAGGCTTTGCGGATCAGAGCCAACACCAATAAACCGCTACCGCCGATAATGTTTAGTGTCTGATACAGATACGATTGAGCGGAAACCACGTCCGAGCTAACGAGGATGTAGGCGCTGACCAGAGACAGAGCGCCGATCCAACCAAGAACGTCACCGATCAGGAGTCGCCGATTATCCCGGCTGCTATCGGGTTTGTGATGATGCAAAGGATGATAACGCATACGATAGCCATTGTATCACTTCTATTTGAAAACGAAAAATGTTATAATGGTAAGAACATATCTAAGGAGGGATAATGAATGAAAAACCGATCCTAGCGGCTAAGCGCTTGACCAAAATTTACGGCAAGAAATCACTCGAGGTCAAGGCGCTCGACGGAGTCAATCTAGAGATCAATCGCGGCGAAAGCATGGCGATTATCGGCAAAAGTGGTTCCGGCAAAAGCACACTGATGCATATCTTGGCGTTCCTCGATACACCGACGTCGGGTGTGATCGAGATTAACGGTAAAAACGCCACCAAACTAAAGACACGCCAAGTCAACCGGTTGCGCAATCGGCGATTCGGTTTCGTCTTCCAACAATTCTTTATGAACGCGCGCGACACAGTGCTAAACAACGTCATGTTGCCGCTGAAAATCGCCGGTATCAGGAAATCCGAGCGCAAGCGCCGCGCTATGGAAGTGCTCGAGATCGTGGAATTGACCGACAAAGCCAAAACGCGAGCCAACGATCTGTCCGGCGGCCAAAAGCAACGAGTTTGCATCGCGCGAGCCTTGGTCAACAATCCAGCGGTGATTTTCGCCGACGAGCCGACCGGCAATCTCGACTCGGTTACCGGCGCTGCGGTGGAAAATCTGCTGTTTAAACTCAACAAAGAAAAAGGCATCACGCTGATTATCGTGACGCATGATGCTGATCTCGCGGCGCGCTGTGATCGGCAAATTTATCTAAAGGACGGCAAGATCATAAAAAGTCCCGTGTCCAGTGGAGTAAAAACCGTGAGTCCACCCGGCAAACGGGGCGTAAAAAAAGGAGGCCGCATATGAAACTTCTCGATATCATCAAGAGCGCCAACGCAAATCTCTTGCGCAACAAAGGCCGAACCTTTTTGACGATTTTGGCAGTTTTCGTCGGTTCGTTCACCATCATTCTGACGAGTGGTATTCGCACCGGCGTCAACAGCTACATCGACACGCAAATGAATAACGCCGGCGGCGAGAATGTGCTGGAAATTAGCTCGTCGGCAATGAGTGAGGCGATGGAAGGTAGCATGATGGGCGGCTCGTCTGCACCGAAAAAATACGACCCCAGCAGGAGCCCGATATCCACCACTGGCATGGCTATCACAGGCGAGCAGCTAAACAAAGCCCGCAAAATTAACAACATCGAATCGGTCAGTCCGTTCATCATGACGAGGATGACTTCGATGATTCCGATCGGCGTGGCCATCAAATACGCGGTCGGGGTCAATGGCGAAAAGTACGAATTCGATGTGCGCAGCTCGATCGACGGGGTTAATTTGGACATCCGCGAGGGCACGAAGTTGGACAACCAAACAAAAGAACGCCAAATCGCCATCGGGATGGATTATGTGGCGGCCTTTGGATTCAAGGACGACAAGGACGCCATAGGCAAAGAACTAACGATCTACGTTCTAGATCGCGGTCGCCCGGGCAAATTGGTACCGATCAAAGCCAAAATCGTGGCCGTTCTTAACAAATCGATTTTGACCATGAGCGGCGGCTCGGTCAACGACAGCTTAGCCAGGGCGATGTTAGATGCCGCTAGCCAGAATTTACAGGACAATTTCCGCCAAATGTACACGATGGCTACGGCACAACTCAAACCCAACCTGAGCGACGCCGAGCTCGACAAAATCAAGGATCAACTAAAAGAAATCGGCCTGTCCGGCATGACCGCGGAAGAAGAAGTCGGCATGATCAAGGCGTTCTTTGACGCGATTATTTTGGTGTTCACGATCTTTGGCGGTATCGCTCTACTGGCCGCCAGCATCGGTATCATCAACACACTGTTTATGGCGGTCCAAGAACGCACGCGCGAAATCGGCCTAATGAAAGCTATGGGTCTCGGCCGAAGCAAAATCTTTCTGATGTTTAGCATCGAAGCCATCTCACTCGGTTTCTGGGGCTCGGCGCTCGGCGTCGGCGTGGCTTACTTGGTCAAAATGATACTCAATCCATTAGCGGCCGACACTTTCCTAAAAGACCTACCCGGCTTTAATTTGATGAAGTTCGACCTCGTGCTGTTGCTGCTATTGGTCGCTCTGGTGATGGCGATCGCCTTTTTGGCCGGCACCCTACCCGCCCGCCGGGCCGCTAGAAAAGACCCCATTGAGGCGCTCCGGTACGAATAGCTACCGCGACAAAATCATTGATCGTCGTACCGCGGTTTTTCTTCTGAAATCATTTCGAATGATACGTCGGCATTTTTGAAAATGTCGGCGGTTTCTGACTTGCCGTGATAATCGTGTTGGACGACGACGCGTTTGACGCCGGCGTTCACGATCAGCATGGCGCAATTTCTGCACGGAGTCATTCGACAATAAAAAGTGGCGCCGTCGATCGACACACCGTTTTTGGCCGCTTGGCAGATGGCGTTGGCTTCGGCGTGGGCGGTTCGCATGCAATGTTTGGATTTCGAACCGTCTTCGTGGGTTATTTCTTTCATGAGGTGCCCAACGTCATCGCAATGTGGCGATCCTTTCGGGCTGCCGACGTAACCCGTCGAGAGTATTACTTTGTCGCGAGCGATAACGCAACCGCTCCGGCCGCGATCGCAGGTGGCGCGCTTGCTCACGGCGTCCATAATTTCCATAAAATATTCTTCCCAAGTCGGTCGAATGTACACGTTGGTTTTCTTTGGCATAGTCCTCCTTTTCGTTATTTATTCTAACACAAAATGTGGTAGAATGTTATTAGCCAGAGGTGACATTATGGTAAACAAAGGTCAATATGAAAATTAGTAAAAGCACGCTTTTCATGATAGTCGTGGCCTTGTCGGTGACGGTTTTGATCGTCAGCAACATCGCTAGCACCAAATTGTTCGATTTTTTCGGGACGGGTTTGGTTTGGGACGGCGGCGCGATTTTGTTTCCTTTAGCGTATGTTTTGGGCGACGTAGTGGTGGAAATTTACGGTTTCAAAGTAGCGCGCAAAATCGTGTTGGTGACTTTCGCGATGAATTTGCTGGCGGTTTTGGCGCTCTGGATTGTGCAGATTTTGCCGCCGGGCGTTGGTTGGGGCAACCAAGCGGCCTACGAAGCCATCATCGGTTTCATGCCGCGATTGGTGGCCGGCAGCCTAGTGGCCTACGCCGTCGGCCAGATCGCCAATGCGTTTGTTTTCGCCAAAATCAAGGTCGCCACCAAAGGCCGCCGATTGTGGCTCAGAGCGCTCGGATCGAGCCTCGTCGGCAACCTCATCGACACGCTGATTTTTGTGAGCGTCGCTTTTTACGGCGTGATTTCTCCCGTCCAATTCGTCGGCCTAATCTGCATCGCCTACGCTACAAAAATGATCGGCGAAACGCTGCTGCTACCGGTGACATACCGCGCGGTCAAATTCATGAAAAAAGTCACGGGCGATGATCATTATGATAAAAAACTAAGGTTGCGCAATGTCTTTTTCAAATGATCGGAAAGATCCGAGAGCGGAAGAATTTTTTAGTTTTGAAATAACAGCTCGGTACGGTGATTTGGCGCGGGCGGGGGTGATCCACGCGCCGCATGGTTCGATTGAGACACCGACGTTTACGGTGGTGGGCACGCACGCGGCGGTGAAATGTTTGACGCCGAACGACCTAAGGGCGGTTGGTGTGCAGGTGATGCTGAGCAACGGTTATCACCTGCTCCGGCGGGCGGTTATGATCGATGCGGCCGGCGGTCTCGCGGAATTCAACGGCTGGCGCGCGCCGACGATGACCGATAGCGGCGGCTTTCAAATCATGTCGCTCGGCTCGGGACTAGGCAAAATTGTGTCGATGAGTGAAGAGGACGGCGCTATTTCGAGCAACGTTTTTTCTTCATCGTCGGCTCGATCCGAGCAATCCGAGCCGGACGACATCCCCATGCTTGATAAATCAAGCGGGGGCCCTGTCGTTCGGTCGGCTTCATCGGCTCTTCGCGCGAATGAATATGATTCAGAAAAAAATTGCTCGAACGCGCCTGGCAGAGCTCGAAACTTAACAGAAGTCGATGACGAGGGCGTGACTTTTCGCGATCCGTATCACGGGCGGATTGTCAAATTCACGCCGGAGCTGTCTATCGCGACGCAGCACAAAATCGGCGCTGACGTGATGATGGCTTTTGATGAGCTGACTTCGTTTGGCGATGATTACGATTACAATGTGGAAAGTTTAGAGCGGACGCGAATTTGGGCGGAGCGCAGTTTGCGCGAACATGTACGACAGGCAAATCTGCGGCGCGGCAAACCATACCAAGCATTATTCGGCGTCCTCCAAGGCGGCCGCTGGCAGGATTTACGCGAAAAAGCCGCGCACGATCTCGCGGCGATGCGAATCCGCGGCGCGGAATTTGACGGTTTTGGTTTGGGCGGCGCTTTTGAAAAGGAACGCCTGGGCGAAACTATTAAATGGATGACGCGGATTTTGCCGGAGAACAAACCGCGGCATTTGCTCGGCCTGAGCAAACCCGACGATATTTTTGTCGGCGTCGAAAATGGTTGCGATACGTTCGATTGCGTGGCGCCGACGCGCGAGGCGCGGCACGGGCGAATTTATACTTTGGATGGTGATATCAACTTGCGCCGCAGTGAATTCGCGAGCGACGAACGACCGCTCGATCCGGAATGTGATTGCCCGGCTTGTTGTCCTATTCGTCATTGCGAGGAGCCGAGGGCGACGCGGCAATCTAGTGGATTGCTTCGCGGTGCTCGCAATGACAATAATTATTTCTCTCGTGCCACATTGCGCGCCATGCTCAAATCATCCGAACCGGACGAAAAGGCTCGCGCCCTTTCCCTACTTTCCAGGCATAACGTGCGTTTTATTATTCGGTTGACCGAGCAAATTCGGGCGTCGATCATTGACGGAACTTTTGATGAATTAAAAAGCTTTTGGCTGAAACGATATTATGGTACAATAAAGTCATGAGAAACGTGAAATTGGGCATCGGCACGGGAACATTCGTGCGGTTTTGGTTGGTTATTTTGGCGTTTATTGCGGTCATCGGGACGGCTTGGGTGGCGCGCGGCGCCATCATCACGGTGTTGGTGTCGTTCTTTTTGGCGTTGGTTTTGAATCGGCCGGTCTCGTTCATCGCTCGGCACCTGCCCGGCAAATCGCGAGTCATCGCCACGTTGATCGCCTATGTTTTGGTGGTGAGCATCATCGCGCTGGTTTTCTTCCAGGTCGTGCCGGTTTTCGTCAAGCAAATCTCGGTTTTCTTGGGCTCTTTGCCGGATCTATTGCGCAGCTTCCAGGGTCAATCGGGCTGGCTAGCGGATTTCTTAAACGATCATAATTTGGCTGATCAATACGCTCTTTGGCTCAAGGAATTCCAGGGCGAAATCACCAACATCGCCAAAGGCATCGGCAGCTCGTTTATGGACATATTGAACGCATTGGTCAATGTGATTATTAACGTGATTTTTGTGGCGGTTTTGACTTTTCTGATGCTGATCGAAGGGCCGACGTGGGAGGAGCGTTTTTGGCGGCTAGTTTATAACGACGACAGAAAGCGCAAAACTCACCAAGCCATCGCGCACAAAATGTACAACGTGGTCAGCGGCTACATTAGCGGCGTCAGCATGGTGGCGGCGATCGCGGCGACGTTGACTGCGGTGGCCGTGGCGATATTGTCGGTCATATTTGCTTTTGAGTTGGCGTTGATTTGGCCGGCTTGGTTGATTGTTTTCCTGTTGACGTTTGTGCCGATGTTCGGCTCGATGATCGGCGGCACGATTGTGGCGCTGCTGCTCCTGCTCTACTCGTGGCCGGCGGCGGTGATTTACGCGGTGTTCTTTGTCGTCCAACAACAGGTCGAAAACAACATCATTTCGCCCAGGATCCAGTCCAAGCGACTCAACATGTCGGCCATGGTCGTCTTGATCGCGGTTTTGTTTGGCCTACAGGTGGCCGGCCTGCTCGGCGCGTTGGTGTCGATTCCGGTGGCCGGTTGCGTGATGGTTCTGCTCAAAGAACACCTGCGTGCCAAGCGCGTCCAACAAGCAAAAGCCGCCGGCCGAGAAGTCGACCCAAACAACGAAGCCGAAGTCGCGGTCGTCTTCAACGAAAAGAAATCTTTCACGAGACTGCGTTTGCCGAGGATTAAACGGAAGCGGAATCAGGGTTAAGCTACAATTCGGCGCCGGCCAATTCGGGCGGTAGTTTCAAACCGGCAGTCCGCGCCAGTGCTTTGCTGGACATAAATCTTTCGCAGGCTTCCCTTGCCATCGACACTTCATTTGCGCCCGCTTGCTCTAAATGATGTTCGGTGCAATAATTAACTATTGCTTCATCAACCTTACTCTGTAATCCCTTGGGGATATGGAGCATTGTCTCAGGGTTTTCACCTTCAGTGCTTGTAAGACATAACGCCCCGTTTTTGTCTAGGCTTACGAGAGTGTGACGGAGAATTCTTCGATCTCCGTCCCCACAACCGCTCTCGGGTATTTGATCGGGGATCATATAAAAGGGTCTGCCTACTACGTCATATATCAGTTGCAAGAAGTCATAATTAGCCTGTTTTATTGCTACTACTCTAGTGTGCCTAATATCCGCTATCCCACAATTTACTCCTAAAAATTCTGATGCTTTGCCCCTAGTGTGTAGCGGATTATTTAGTGTTAAACTTGCAGGTATGGTTATAACATCTGATACTTGAAGACGAGCTAAGCCAAGAAGCTTTGCTTTTTCTAGTTGTGACTTATTGGCTAGTGTCTTTGCAGTTTTGCCGACCCAAGATTTACATTTTTGCGCCCTTATAAGCTGAGCAGACAAGGCTTCCACCGACAACAGATCCTCTATATCAATGATTGAGGTCGCGTCTAGCGGGGGAGTGCCTTCCTCAATCAACATCCCCATTACCGCTCTTACGGAGTGTGACTCGACGGATTGAGCCGTGCTATCATCTTCAGCAAATACGTCAGTACCAGCGACGTATTGTCCTCCGGGCGACATATAGCGAATGGCTAACGGAGCCAATCCCGATGCCGCAAGGCTCCTGACGTGTTCCGACACGCTCGTTTCTACTATGCGCAAACCGGGATTGGCAATCGTTGCACCAGTACCAAACCCCTTTAGCAAGCGGCTACGTACATCATCTGGGGGGGGGTCACGTTACCTGAATCCCCTTTTGGGCGCCGACGTAAAAAACTCATACTAAACTTCTTTCTCCACCCGTGAATTGTTGATGCAATGATACGCTAATTTTGTCGGTAAGTCAAGAGTTTTGTTATTTCCGCGACCATATCGAGCCGACGGACGAATCTTTGATCTCGATTCCCTGCTCTAATAGCTCGTCGCGAATTTTGTCGGAGGTCTCGAAATTTTTGTTGTCGCGGGCGGTTTGGCGCTGGGTGATCAGGCTCTTTTGCTCGTCCGAAATGTCCGGCGTGGATTCGGCGATCCTTAGGCCGAGATGATCATCAACGAATCGGATCAAATTGTCCAACGCGAGATGATTGACGTTGCTCGGTGCAAAAATCTCGATCGCGGCGTCGAGGTGTTTCAGTGCCTGCGGCGTGTCGAGATCATCGAGCAACGCTTCCTTAGCCTGATTTAATAAATCGTTAACGATTTCAGTTTGACCGTCGTCACCGGAATCTACGACTTGCCATCTTAATTCCGCGATATTTCGCCAATTACGCCGGCGATTTTGTGCTGCGGCCAAATTTTCCCAACTGAAATTCGTGCTCTTCCGATAATGCGATTGCAAAACCAACATGCGAAAATCGAGCGGATCGTAGCCTTTTGCAACTATGTCCGGCAAAGTGTAAAAGTTATTCGCGGACTTGGCCATCTTCTTTCCATCAACCAACAAATGTTCGTTATGCACAAAAAAGTTCGCCATCATTTCCGGCCGATCGCCAGCCGTGATTTGGGCGATCTCGTTCTCGTGATGCGGAAAAATCAAGTCCACGCCGCCAGTGTGAATGTCGAACGGCTGACCCAGGTTATCAACCGACATAACCGAGCATTCGATGTGCCAACCCGGGCGACCGCGGAAATTTTGCACGCCGTACGGCTCCGCGCCCTGCGGGATCACAAAGTCCCACGCCGGTTCGCCAACCTTTTCGCTCTTCCACAGCGCAAAATCCGCCGCCGTGTCTTTGTCATATTCATCGTTGTTGATACGCGACTTGGTTTCGCTTGCTAGTTCGATTTTGCTCAGTTGGCCGTATTTGCGCGTCTTGGAGTACTCGGCGATGCTGAAGTAGATGCCATCGTCGGCAACATATGCGATGCCCATTCGCAGGAGTTCGGTGATCAGCCATTGCATCTCAGGAATATTTTCCGTGGCTCGCGCGAACTGAACTTCGTCGACCAAGTTGCCAATCTCGCGCATTTCGCGCCGGAAAATTTCCTCGTACTGACTCGTGAATTCGATCAACGCATCCATCGGATCCAAATCTGGAAAAGCCGCCGCTGAACCGCGAATCGTTTTGTCGTCAACGTCGGTAAAGTTCATGACGCGTTGCACATTGTAACCAGCTAATTTCAAAGTGCGATGTAAAATGTCTGACGCGACATACGAAGATAGATTGCCGATGTGTGCATGATTGTAAACCGTCGGCCCACAAGAATAAACCCGCGCGATATTGTCATTGCTCGGCGCAAAATCGTCGACTTTTTTGGTCAGTGTATTATAAAGTCTCATTTGCCCACTCCTTCTAAGATGTCACTTTCTGGCCAGTCTTTTAAAAACATCGCACCTTCATTGTCTTTTATTTCGAAACCAAATCTAGCATAAAATTTTTCGTTCTTAGAGAACTCGGTAGTCAATACTTGGCGGCCGAAACCGCGATAATTTTCTAATAATTTTTCTACTAGTTTTTGTCCGATTCCATGACCCTGATATTCTGGTAAAACTACGGTAAAGGTTAAAAACATCGAAATCGCGCCGTCATCAATAGCCGAAACCAGCCCAATTAATTTGTCATCATCCCACGCAGACACTACGCGGTCAGCGCCGTTAATGGCGCGTGCCAGATGGTTAGGAAATTTAGAAGAAGTCCAGCCAGTGAAAGCAAAAAGACGGCTAGTTTCTTCCGTGCTGAAATTTTTGTCAGTTTTGTAAATTATTTTCATCATTTTCCTTCCTTTATGCGGAAGCTTTTGAACCCATCGCCGTTCGTTGATCTGGTTGTTTCGCGTGGATTCTCGTTGTCGTATTCTCTATAAACTTTTTCCATCATCGCGGTGAATTCGGGCAGCCACTCGTCGTACTTTTCATAAATGCGAAAACCGGCTGCGTATGGGTGACCGTCGCCACCAAAGAATTTTGCGACCAAGTGCGACACCGGAATGTTGCTGCGCAGCTTCCCCGTTAATTTACCATCAGGATAAGTTTTTGCACCAATCGCCACGTCAACGCCGATGACTAGACGCATTTCATCGAGCACCAACATGGTCGGGTTGTAGTCGTTGGAATATTCCTGGATTTCCTCGAACGGCACGAAAACTAACGCTGTGCGACCGTCGTTATAATACTCAATTCGGTCGATAAGCTGACCTTTGTACTTCAAAATTTCTGGTTTTTTCTTCATAAATTCACGCCGTTTCTCCTCGATATCGGCCGGATTGGCACCGAGACGAACCAATTCTGCGCAGGCGGCAAAACTTTCCGCGGTCGTGGCGGCGGTGGTCAGGCCCAAACTATCGGCCTGGATAGATATGAACAAATTGGTCGCGGCCGTGGCGTTAATCGTCCACTTTTCTTCTCGACACAAATCATAAATCAATTCACCAGTAGCCACGGCGGTGTCGCTCATTATGTATTCGGCGTCGAATGGCAAATCTGGTTCGACGCTGACGTGGTGATCAAAAACCAATACAGGGTGTGTGTTCAAAAAGTTGGCCGAAGTGGGATTATCTAAAGTTTTGCTGAGCAAGATTTTCGACGAAGTATCGACAATTATAGCGATGTCGGCATCAGTCGGGAAATCCAAACTGACACGATCCCAACCGACGATATGCCGCAGATAAGTCGGAATTTGCACCGGACAATGCAATGCGACTTCTTTGCCCATTTCGCCGAAAATTTCCTCCAGCGCTAGAGCCGACCCCAATGAATCACCATCGGGATTTTCGGCTTGGATGACCAAAATCTTCTTGGCGTCGGCGATTAATTTCCTTTGCGAATCGTTCAACATACGAATATTCTACCAGAAACTAGAGTTTTTCGCGAGCGGCCAAACATTCTAAATGCTCGAAAAGTTGCGAAAAATAAGCATCGCTGTGCGGCACGATCTTTTCTTTTGGATCGTCATCGAGCAGCCAACTTTTTAGCTCCGGCAGAGAGAACCATTTCAAATCGCTAACCTCACCGTCATTGAAATTGAATTTCTTATCCCCATAAATCCTGTACAGAAAAACATCACGAATCTCTTCGTATTTGCCAAAATGGTGGTCGGAAAATATGTAGTAAAGTTTTTCGCGATCAATTGATAAACCGATTTCCTCGAGAGCCTCACGTACCGCAGCGTCAAGCACGGTCTCGCTGACATTAATTTTACCGGCCGTTGAAATATCCCAGCAGTTTGGCCAACTAACTTTGCCTGGCGAGCGTAGTTGCAGGAGGATCTCTACGCCCCCGTCCACAACTGGTCGCCAAATCCAAACATGCGCCACGCCGCAAATTTTTGCATGATTCGAAAATGCCGATCTATGAAAGCCTCGATTCTTGCTCGCGCCATTGGCGGCAAACTCCTGCCACAATTCATCGTCGTGATTCATGCATCTATTGTATAATGGTTGGGTGAAAAATAACAGCTTACTGCGATTTCTGAGTTCATGCCGGGGTGTGTTTTTGTTGGGTGCGTTGGTTGGCGTGATATTTTTTGCCGTGCAATTCGGATTGGCGACTGCGAACCCGCTAGCGACTGATTGGATTTGGCACGGTGTGACACACGATACCGCGCAGCATTTCATTGGCTGGGAATTTTTCCGCGCGGATTCGACCGGCGCCGTGATTAATGGTTTGGCCTACCCGGAAGGTTTGCCGATTACATTTATGGATGGGATTCCGCTGTTGGCGTTGCCGTTGAAACTCATAGCAGGAATTTTGCCGGCCGGATTTCAATATTTCGGTCTGTGGGCGCTAGCTTGTTATATCTTACAGGGCGGCATCGCTGCGGTTTTGGTGCGAAAAATTTGGCGGAAAGTTTTCAAATCACAAATTATTTCCGCTGCTCATTCGACCGGATTTCGCGACGGAAACTTGACTTCTGAAAATCAGGAATCACGCTCCAGGCATTCGCGCTATCCTGATTTTCAATCAAGGCAAGTTTCCCGGAAATCCGGAGAAATCGCAGACAAAAATAATTTGCGCTGCTCGATTTGGCAAATTCTCTTTGTGGTAGCCGGTGCATTAATTTTCGTCCTCGCGTCGATGATGATTGCGCGAACGTTGTACCACCCAGCGCTGGCGGCGCATTGGCTGATTTTGCTCGGCATATTGTTGGTTTGGGATGCGCCGAAATTTGCGAAATGGTGGAAATCCGTGCTCGTTTGGTCGGCCATGCTCGTCGGCGCCGTGTTGATCCACCCGTACTTTTTGCCGATGCTGACTGTAATTATGCTGGTGGCAATGCTGCGGCTCTTGCCGAATAGTTCTTCTGAGGCTGTACGTAGTTACGACGAGGCGAAAGTGATTTCCCCCGTAACGACGGGCGGAAATCACGTACCGAAGAAGAAACTTTTGGCAAGAGTCGCTGAATCCGCTATGAGAGTCATAATCCCGATTGCGTTAGCCGGACTAGCTTTTTGGGCAATCGGCGGCTTTGCGCTCGGTTCGGGCGCCGAAATTCGCGATTTGCACGAGAAAGGATTTAATTTGCTCAGCTTCGCAAATCCCGGCGGTTATTCGATTATCCCGGCCTTTCCCAACGCGTCGAGCTCGCCGGAAACTTTGATGTGGCTTGGGCTCGGTGTCTGGGCGATGCTGATCGCCGCGGCGATTTTGTGGCGCGGGCGATATAAAAAATCAGTGAAAAATTTGGTAAAGAAATTCAAGAAACATCGCGGGCGCAACATCGCCATCGCGGTCGTCGGCTGCGCGCTCCTAGCGTTCGCGATCGGCGTGCGAGTTGATGTCGGGCCGTTGGTGGTGTTCCAATGGGAACCGCCGGCCAAGATTTACGAGCTCTGGTCAGCATTCCGCGCGGCGGCGCGCGAGGCTTGGCCGTTTTATTATTTGACGATTTTGCTGGTGATTTATTGGTTTGCCAAAGCTATAAATTGTCATTCCGAACTCGTTTCGGAATCTAAAAAATCTTCGAGTAAGATCCTGGGCGCAGCGTTCGGAACGAACCATCAAGTTCAGGATGACAAGAAAAAGTTTTTCCGGAAATTCAGAGAGGTCGCAGAACAAAATATTTTTGCAACTGTAGCGGTCTTGTTTTGCGCAGTTTCGGCAATGCAATTCATCGACATTTGGTTCAGCGAAAAAGCAGTGGCGCGGCGCGAAGGTTTCGCGATCGCCCGCACGGCCGAACCACAATTTCGACCGATGGATATCAAGGATTTACTGACCACGCAAAAACATTTGGTCATGCTCGACAGTAGTTTTCGTGGCGACCAAAGCGGTACGTATGAAATTGCGCGAACCGCGCTCGCCAATAATTTGACGATGAACATTGGTTTCTTTGCGCGGATTCCCGACCCGATTTGGGAACAGCAGACCACCTGGCGCAACAAAGTTTTGCGTGGCAAACTTTCCGTCGATGACCTGCGCGACTACATCTTCGCAACACGCGACGAGAAAACTGCCAAAAAAATCGCCAAACATTATAGAGTCGAAAAACGTGAGAATTTCTGGTTTATAATAAAATATGAGGAGTAAAATGAAGAGTAATTCTTTTGAAGTTTATCGTGATCCAAAGCTAGGCGCGATCTTCTATTTTAGCCAGTGTGACGAAAATCTGACGACGGGAGTTCTGTTTCTGCCACCACATACGGAGCTAACGAAACATAATCGCCCGCTCGCTTTTGAAAACCTGATCCAGATTTCCGGCAAATGTGTCATGAAAGTTTTCGATGACAACGATCGTGTGACCGAGTATCCGCTGTCGGTCGGCGATACGCTGCGCATGGATCGGGGGCAATGGCACATTCACGCCAACCCACACGACGAGGCTTCCCTAACGATTTTCAAAATTGAGGGCGACATCACCGCGATCGTGCAAGCGATCCGTGAGAGTTGTGAAAAGTTGTAGCCAAAATATTTTCGCGGCGACTAGACTATGGGCGGGGATCTTTCATTGAATCTATCAAAGCTCCCATACTCAACTTGATAGCTCCAAAGCCATCTTGTTCATCTAGTCTAAGGAAAGTATATTTTTTGCCGTGCGCAGACAGTATTCTCTCCAGTTCTATTTCTGCGACTATGTCTGGCCCGCAGCCCATCGATGACAGGTGTACAAATTCGAGTTGATCCGGATATTTGCAGACCGCACTGGCCGCACGGTACAAATGTGTCGGCAAAGCCCACTGATCTCTTACGTTTAGCTGCGGTGGGTCGGCAAGATGGCTTATAGAATCAGCCGTCAGCACCCCGTAGCCCATGGAGCGAATAATATCTGGCGCCAAGTGATGAACCAGCGGATCAATTTGATAGGGACGACAGGCCAGCACTATGGCGCGCTTGCCACTATCTCGTAACGACTGCAAGGCGTCCTCGCCGGCTTGTTTGAGATCAGCCTCAAATCGGTCTTGTTCTTGCCAGGCATATTCAACAGCGGCACCGATTTCTTTTTTCGACAATCTATACCCTTGACCTTTCAAAGTTTCACGCAGCTCGCGTGCAAACTCTTTTTTATCCAGCAGCGACATGCTGGGATTTAGAAAAGGTATTTCGGACGTGCGGACTTCATGAATATTATCGGCAATACGGATTGGAGTTCCGGAAACGAGCGGGCAGCTGTAACTGTCGCGCATGCCAGCAAAAGGTGGTCGTCCCCATCGACACGATGGCATGAAAACAAAATCTACGTCGCTCTTGGCCAGCTCAATAACATGGCTGTGTGACAACTTTTCCGGGAAACAATCGTTGTCTCCCAATATAGTATGAGCACTTTCCAGTTGCGCCTTTTCATTCGATTCGGACGACAGGACAACCCGAAATCCCAGCCTGGTGAAAGCTTCGCAAAATAGCGGGAAATTTTTATACATATCCAAGGCGCGTGGTATACCAACAGTTCCGCGCTGATTAGGACCCTTTGGCTCCATATCTCTATCGAACAACAGTTGATAATTAAGGTTGAATAAATCTGGCAGACTCGGATCAATGCGCTCCCTGATCGAAGCGACGTGATCGATTGAGATTTCAACACCGCCGAGCTCCGTAGCTGGTAGGAGACTTGATCTGTGATCACTCTCAGTTCCCTTTTCCATGGCCATTACAGCCGCCCCGTAGGCACCCATAATTCCTGATAAACCGCCTGATGGACGAATGACCGGCATGCCCAGTTGATTCTCGAACGCCGCCAGCAAGGCATCATTAAGGAACGTGCCGCCCTGGACCAATATCGGCCTACCCTCTAGAGCTTCCTGGAACTTCGCGCCCGCGTGCACTTCACGCCTGGCTATGTTCCTGGCCAGTCCACATATTAGCCCAGCCGCAATATCCTCAGCAGGAACATTCTTCTGTAGAAGCCCACGCATAGCAGATGTAAATAATATTGTGCATCGTTCATTAACGCTGGCTGGATGCTGCGCATTGAGTGCCATTTCTGATATTTCCTTAACTGATTTACCAAACAACAGTGTCGCGGCATCCTCCAAGAAAGATCCGCTGCCAGACGAACATATTTCGTTTTTGCGTGTAGTGTAGCCATTCTCGTCGCACATCATCACCTTGACATCTTTGCCGCCAACGTCTACCACGCAACCAACATCTGGGGCCAAGGTTTTGGCGGCCTTGTGATGAGCCGACATTTCGACTACGTATTCATCGGCCTTGAACGCCCGTACTGCAATATCTTCGCCACCGTAACCAGTCGCCACTGTATAGGTAATATGAGATGAGTCTGGTATAACCTCATACAGATCCGCAAGTACATTAGCTAGAGCGGTTTTTATATCAGCTTTGTTACTAAAATAGCTATCGTGGACAATTTGGCCGCGTTTGTTCAGCAGCACAATTTTTATCGTCGTCGATCCGGCGTCAATGCCCAGGAAAAGTTTCGGTGTGAACTCATCAGAGCGCTCGGCCGTTACATCACTATTGTGACGCTCCAAGAAAGCTGCTCGATCTTCTGGCCCAGCAAATATCGGCGGTAGCTGATCATATGACCCGCGAATGTTAATACTTTCGGCCAATCTGGCTTGCAGTGCCCCAAAAGCTATCGTGGTCGAGCTGCCCAACGCCGCGCCTAGCGCGGGATAATATAAAGCCTCTTCGGTCGGCCGCACGATCTCGGCACCTGGTGATTGCATGGAAATTATTTCCTCAAATGCTCGACTTAGTTCTGGGGAATAATACAGCGCACCACCAGCCATTTGAACTCTTCGTCCATCAATCGGAGTACCTTTAGCTAGCTGCATAGTTTGCCCCGCCACGCCATAGAACGCTGACTTCGCTAGTTGCGGCAATGAATATCCCAGATTAGATGATTCCTGTATGGCATTTCTGAGAAACACACCGCAACGATAACCGGTCGGGAGCAACTCGCCATCATCCGGCCACTCTCTGGCAAGCTGATTGAGGCCAGCCACATCTGTACCCATACGCGAAGCTACCTGTTCTATGATGCTGCCGGTTCCGGCAGCACAGGTCAAATTCATAGTCGGATCGATGCGAACCAGATCACCTTCCTCATCATAGGTCACTCTGACGATCTTTGAATCTTCACCGCCCAGTTCAATGTAAGTTGTCACGCCCGGGAAAAAACTATTCCTAAAAAGTGCTTCGGTAGCCTTGAGCTCCTGGGTGAATGGCACGCCAATTTGTTCCGCTAGCACCTTGGCGCCAGTACCAGTCATAGCCACAGTCACCATTTGATCCGGTGTGACCAGGTTGCCAGTCACCATACTGGCCAGATCCCTGGACAGCGTAGCGCGATTATCAGCATTGTGGCGGCCGTAATTTTCATGAATGACATTGCCATCGGGCCCCACTAATACCTCCTTGGCTGTCGTAGAGCCCAAATCTATTCCCAGTCGCAGGTGGTCTGCCATCAATTATTCTCCCCCAGGCCAATCACCCGACTGAGAACATGGGTACCTTCCAGGTCTTCGATACGCCGTTCGACAAGTTGAATGTTAACATCCGGATAAAGTTCTTTGATGCGAGCGATTGGTGACATAGCTGCCACTTTGCCAGCCAGGCAGCTATAAGGCTGAATGATGACTATGTGCTTGACGCCGTTTTCGATAGCTTCAACAATTTCTGCTGATAGCAGCGGACCTTCGCCGCCCGACCACTCACCTCGAATCATCCTTTTCTGGTACATGTCCATGAATTTGACATGGGGTTCAAAGTGTTTGGATTTTCTCATGGCGCGTCGAACCGGCGCCCGATATCGCTCAATAAGATGAATCGCCAGCTCAGCCATCACACTATAGCCAAGTGGTGTGCGAAACGCTTTCCGCCTGTGAATGTTACCAGCAATAGATTACATAAAGAAATTCAACATATCCGGCAGCTCTACTTCGCGGCCGATGTCTTCGAGTCTTTCAACAATATGATAGTTATAATCTGCCTGATAATTAGCAAATATCTCCCCTATGACAAGAGTCTTGTCCTTGGGAGTAACCCCCCCCCTGCGCTCTAAACCATCAAAACTGTCAACTATGTATTTGATAGCGGCGACATATTCTCGCCAGCCCCTAGTGGCAATAATACCTAGACGACCCTGCATTCGACTGAGACGCTCTTTGAGCCCCTCAATACACTCTACAGTGAGCCTATCTGTTGAGCCTGGTTCGACTTCATATGGCCGCGTGCTGTTGGCGCATTGCTGTAGGGTATCAGCAAGGATAGTAGCCTTGGCTAGCCCAAAAAACATATCTAGGGACGGTATCATTCTTGTGGTGCGACGGCTGCCTCCATCATTAAGTGATGGCGGCACCAAATCCATGTCGTTATCGCCTGGCACGAGGGATAACAGCATCAGATCCATGTCGACGTTGGCTTCATCCAGACCGTTGCCTATAATGAACGAGTAGTTTGAGGCGCGGCATGGACCGCCAGTCGCCGTAATTAAGGCTACCCTTTCCTTGCCGTCCAAATTCTTAGAATGATGATCTAATAGGGCACCGGCAACAGCCGTAGCTGGTCCACAAATCTCTATTGGCATGTGATCCAGACCACGCTGAATAGCTGTGGCACCGATAGCATTTTCCACCTCAACTGCGTTAAAGCCAGCTTGCCTTAGCAGCTCAGTATACAGCGGCATAGTGTACGGATTCATTGGAGGAACTAAATACTCAACTCCGTCCCTGGGCTGGGTCGGTTCCCCTAGAAATTTTTTTGATAGTTTAGCTATTATTTCGTACAACCTTTCAATCAGACGACACTAGAGCCAGTCTGTTTCCTCACAAATACCATATCAATAATAAATGTTATCTCAGGGTTTGTCAATATTTCCGATATCTATGTTTCTTAGGATGCGACAAGTGGTTCGAGCAGATAATCATCTTGCCGGCGGGTTGTTGCGAATCTTGCCATTGGACGCCGCTTTCGTCTCGTCATAATCAGCGACGAACCAGTCAAAAACTTGCTTGTAAAGATCCTTCACTAAAGGTGATGCATTTTCAACTTGTTTGCCATGCACTTGGCGCACTTGCTCAAGCAGAATCCCTTGCTCGTAATATGATCGACAATAATCAAGCCTGCCCTGAATTAATACTTGCATCTTGTCCACCGACCACACAAACAGAGCCTCATCGTCCGAGCGCGCTTCGTAATCGCGCATGATCGCGACGAGATCCGGAAAATCAACCTTCATTTCTTTTTCAATTCGCGCCAAAGATTTAGCCTCGCGCCGCTTCTTCTCAGCACGCAGCTCCGGGCTGGCATAGGCGTTAATATCACCAGCATAAATCTCGACAATATCGTGCGCCAACGCATATTTCAAAATTTTGCCAAGGTCTAGGTCGAGGTTCAAATCCTCATAAATCTGCCAAGCCAAGAAAGCCACGCTAGCGCTGTGATGCAGGTCGCTCTCATCTTCGTCGAGGCCGGGCATGTAAACCGATCGCCGAATTCTCGAAAAGTCGTTGATTAGTTTTTGCAGATTAAGCAGTTTGGCGGGAGGAGGCGTCATTTATAACTCCTGCCTACCCTTCAACGCATGCGACAAAGTAATCTGATCAGCGTATTCGAGGTCGACACCGATCGGCAAGCCGCGCGCCAGGCGGGTGATTTTCAGTGGTTCTCGCGGTGGCGCATTATCGTCATTGCGAGGCGATTTATCGCCGTGGCAATCCATAGATTGCTTCGCGTTGCTCGCAATGACGGTGAGATCGGCTTCTTCTAGCTGTTTCTGAATGTAGAGCGCGGTCGATTCACCCTCGACGCTGGCGTTGGTGGCGAGGATGACTTCGCGAACGTCGTCGTCCTTTAACCGCTGAATCAGCTCAGGAATATGTAATTGCTCCGGCCCGACACCGTCAATTGGCGAAATGGCACCGCCCAACACGTGATAAGTGCCGCGGAATTGACCAGTATTTTCGAGCGCCAAAACGTCAAACGGCTCCTCGACGATGGCGACGAGTTGGCGGTTGCGCTGCGGATCGTCGTAAAGCGGTGAAATCTCCTGCCCGGAATTGATCAACGCAAAAGTTTTCGGGCATTGTTTGATCCGGCCGTGTAAATTTTCCAAAGCTGCCGCCAATTTCCGCGCGTCGCCGGCTGATTTTTTCAAAACCGCATAGGCATAGCGCTCGGCCGTGCGGGCGCCGACACCAGGCAACGACCCGAACGCCTCGATGAGGTCGGTCAATGCCTTCGGGAGTGCAGAATTCTGCATATTTTACATTCCCAACGAGCCCAAATTCCCCATGAGCGGTTTCATTTTCTCGGCGGCGACTTCTTGGGCTTCTTTCAAACCATCGCGGACGGCGGCCTTGATCCAGCCTTCCAACTCGGCGATATTGCCAAGATCGATCAGCTCCGGATCTAGTTTGACATCGACGATTTTTATTTCGCCATTGATCTGAATCACAACAGCGCCGTCGCCGGCCTCAACCTCGACCACTTCCCTGGCGAGTTCTTTTTGCGCCTTTTTCAGCTTCATCACCAGCGCCATTTGATCTTTCATTCCAGGCATAAATCCTCCTCTTATATTTACCTACACATTGTACCATATGATACAATGGTCGAGCAATGAAAAGCGACCTCGTGCAACAGATAACTCTGTACAAATATCGCTACGTCGTCAGTTTTGGGGTTTTGGCGCTGATCGCCCTGCTGGTCGTGGCCTGGCAGTTTTGGGTGTTGCCCGATGGCTTAACGGAATCGGAAATAGCGTCCGCCACCGCGGCGGGACACTTTTCGCCGACGCAGTTTTTGGGTAGCGTGGTCAATCTGCCTTGGACGATAATGCAGTGGCTGTCTATCAAATTGTTCGGCGCCACAATCTTGGCGTTTCGTTTGCCGGCGGTGATTTTGATGATTTTGTCGGCCGTTGGTTTGGTGTTGTTCTTGCGCAAATGGGCGCGCCAAAACATCGCCGTTGTTAGTGGTTTTTGGGCTGTTACTTCGATGATGTTTATTGGGCTCAGCCGATCAGGCACGCCGGCGGCCATGACTACCTTCCTGATCATTATGATCCTGTTGTCGGTGGTCACGATCCTAAAATCTGTCGAGGAATATGGCCAGGACAAGGCGGAAAACCAAGTGCGCCGTAGCTGGCAGACGCTCCTGGCCAAAATTATTGTTTGCGTGGCGTTGGCGTTATTATGCTATCAGGAAGCCGGCATTTATTTGGTGGCGTTATTCATCGCGGTCGGGGTGATCCACCCCAAAACGCGCCTAGTTTTTCTTAAAAGTAAACCCTGGAAAATCGCCGTTGGTTTAGCGGCTGGTTTCGCGGTGTTGGCGCCGCTGATTTTCGGCCTGGTGGCGAATGGTTGGTCGTTGATCAAAGATTGGCTGGCGCTAGACGGCGCGTGGTCGCTTGGGAATCTCGGCTGGTTGGGATCGGCGCTGGGTGGATTCGAGGCTGGTTTGGTCGGCGGTTTGGTGATTCCCGCGGTGACGTTGGTGGCTTTGGTGGTGGCTTTCTTGGGACTCATGAAAATCTGCGTCGATCGGCTATCGGCTAGGTCTTATTTGACGCTGGCACTCCTTTTGGTGACGCTAACGCTCGCGGCTTGGCGGCCGACGTTGGTTTATTTGTTGTTCGTGCCACTGACTTTGCTCGTCACGGTTGGCATCGATACCTTGATCCGCCAATGGTATGATCTGTTCCCGTGCAACCCTTACGCGCGGATTCTGGCTGTGGTGCCGCTAGCCATTATGATCGCCACGCTGGGATGGACGAGCATCACGCGTTTCGGTCTCAGCCAAAATTATGACGAGAGTGTGGTTTATCATTATAATCAGGAATTTATGGCGGCGCGTAATGTGCTGTCCAAGGACAAAGACGCGCGGGTGCTAGTGGTCGCGGCCGATCAGAAAAGTTTCTACGAGATCCTGGAGCGCGATTTCCCAGGATTAGTCGTTGCCACCAAACCACAAAGCGGCGCAAAAAACATAGTGCTAGGTTCCGCGAATGTCAAAAAGTCGGAAATCCCCAGCCACGTCACCACGAGTTCGCGCAGCAAAAACGCCGTGCTTCTCAGAGTTTACTAAACGCTATATATGGTGTGTCAGACGCTACATATAGCGTTTTTTTCGTCGTCGAAAAATCATTATGAAAATTAGAAGGACGCTCACAAAAGCACCCACAGCTCGCCCGAAAATATTAACAAAATCAAAATTCTCGGTCGCGGCAATGCCAAAAGTCACTATCAAGAAAAAAACAACCCAGGTGTAAAGGGACTCGCTGCGCGGATCTCGCCAAGTTTTGGTGATTGTCGGCACGAAACCGAGAGCGCTAGCCGCAGCAAGCAAAATAACTGAGATCACGGCCAGGTCTCGAGACAACAGCCACAAAACTAACGCGGCCAAGGCGAGTAGTAAGAATACGATATCAGCCCGCGAAAACTTACTAGATTTCCGATAATTGAAGAATGACAAAATCGTCACAACCAAACAGAAGGTCGTGCTAACTAGATACCCCCAAGAACCAGCATGCGCGCCATTGAAAAGCAAAATCATACCGCCGGTGCCGAGAACTAGCACTTGGATGAACCAAGTCACCGGATGCGGCTTGAGTTTGCCTTTGATCGTCGAAATGATTAGCGGAACATAAACCAACGCCGAGAGCACGACCGTGAGCGCGCCAAAAATCTCACGAAAATCGTTCATGTCTACTCGGATTTCTTATCTAGCGTCATAAACTTTAGCCGCTCGGGGTGGAAATAGAGCTCGACTCTGCCGGTCGGTCCGTTGCGGTGCTTGGACAGCAAGAGCTCAGTGATATGTTGGCGATCGGTGTCGGGATTGTAGTAATCTTCGCGGTACAGAAACAGCACTAGGTCGGCGTCCTGTTCGATCGAGCCAGATTCGCGCAGATCCGACAGCATCGGACGCTTGTCGGGACGTTGTTCGACCAAGCGCGACAGCTGCGACAGCGCAAGCACCGGCACGTCGAGCTCGCGCGCCAGCAATTTCAAACCGCGCGAAATCTCGCTGACTTCCTGGACGCGATTGTCACCATATTTACCGGCCGTCGACATCAGTTGCAAATAATCCACGATGATGAGACCGAGCGGCGTTTTGTGCGCCTGGCGGCGAGCCTTGGTGCGCATTTCGAGGATGCTCAGTCCCGGCGTGTCGTCAAAGAAAATCGGCGCTTCGGCCATCTCGCCCATGGCTTCGGAAATCTTGGCAAAGTCATCGTCGCTCAAATTACCGGTGCGAATATTCCAACTATCGACGCCCGACGCTTCGGCCAACATGCGATCGACCGTCTGGGAATTCGACATTTCGAGGTTGAAAATGAGCACGGCTTTGTTTTCTTTGGCCGCGACGTTATAAGCGATGTTCTGCGCCAGAGTTGATTTGCCCATGCTGGGTCGCGACGCCAAAATCACTAGGTCGGATTTCTGCAGTCCGGCCGTCAAGCGATCGAGATCACGAAAACCAGTTTTGATGCCGCGCAGTTTACCTTTGTCGCGATGGAGCTCCTCCATGCGGTCGAAACTCTCGGTCAAAATGCTCTCTATGCTCACCAGGTCGGATTTCTCGTTGGCCTCGCTCACCTGGAACAAACTCGATTCAGCCGTAGCCAAAATTTCGGCGATTTCGGCGCTGTCTGAAAAAGCTAGTTCGCTAATTTTCGAACCGGCGTTGATCAAGCGGCGGCGGATGGCGGCGGCGGACACGATGTCGGCATAAGAAGCGGCGTGAGCGCTCGATGGCACGTAATTCGTCAGCTCGGACAGATAGGTGGCGCCACCGATGGCTTTTAGGTCGTCGCTTTTTTTGAGCTCGTCGGTCAAAGTCAAAAGGTCGACCGGCGCGTGTTTTTCGTACAAACGGATCATGGCGGCGAAGATTTTTTCGTGGCGCGGATCGTAAAAGTCGATGGCGTGGACTTTATCGGCCACGTCCGCCAAAACTTCTTCGTCGATCAAGACAGCACCGAGCAGCGACATCTCAGCGTCGAGATTTTGCGGCGGGATTTTGCCGGTGGGCAAGGATTGTGCTTCCCGCGAGCCAGCCCCGCTGCTCACCAAACTACCCGCGACAGTTCGCTCGTCAAGCCCGTCGTCACGGGTCTCCTCGCTCGTCCTCGCCGTAGCTGAGATAGACTGTCGCGATTGGTTTGGTTCGCGCTCGTCATTACGGGATGAAGAAAATGATTCGGGTAGAGTCGGCAACTTAGCCGAAGCTGGACTCGCCTTCTCTTTCGCGTTATTCTTTCTCGCCGCAGCTTCAACAACCGGCGCGTCGGTTTTGCGCTCACCGCTCAAATCTGCACTAGTGGAACTATGTTTTGCCATTGTATACCACCTCTCCTCCGCCCATTATATCAAGAATTTGCGCTGCGGCCGAATTCTCGCGCACTGCTGATGCGGAAATCGTGATTTTTGGCGCGGAACCATAGAGTTTTTGAAAAGCTTGGCCGAGGACGTTGCGGAATTTGGCGGTGTCAGCCTTTTTTCGATGGAAGATTTTTGAAAAGTAAAGCGTCAGCCGGCCGTCGTCGTAATCGAAATCGGCGAATTTGAGCGTGGCCAAAACCGTCGGCTCGTCAAGATTTTTCACCTCCGCCAAAATGTCGCCCCAGGCGAAATTGGTCCGCATCTTGCTCGTCGAATCGTCTTTCTCGGCGAAAGCATCACCTTCCTCCGCGATCTTCTGCTCAATAATCTCAGCCAACTCGATGTCGGCTTTAGTCGAAGTGGCGACGGCAGCAGAAGTCGTCGGAACGCTCTTGCTCGCGGCGCTGGCTAATATGGCGGTCAATTTGATGTCCGGCGCCGAAGATCGGGCGACCTCTAATAACTTTTCAATCAAATCATACAATCGCGGCTTGTCGGGCGCCAATTTGCCGAGTTCGCGCAGGAGCTGGTCGACAATCAACGCCGGCGCCACGCCGTCACTAAACGAATCGTTCAACGTCGCGATCACGGTCGGCGCGTCGTGCGCGGTGATAGCATCGATGATCGTGGCAATAGTCGTCTCGGGCGCCAGCCCTAGAATCTCCTCGACCATCGAGCGCGTTACTCGGCCGCCCGAATTGGACAGTTGATCGAGCAGACCGATGCTGTCACGAAAACTACCCTGCCCGTGCTCAGCGATGAGATTGAGCGCCTCGTCGTCGGCCGCAATTTTTTCCTTATCGGCGATTTGCCTGAGGTGCCGCGCCATAATTTCGGTCGAAACGGGACGAAAATGAAAACGCTGAACACGACTAAGGACGGTGGCCGGGACTTTATGGATTTCTGTGGTTGCTAGGATGAAAACAATATGCGCCGGCGGCTCCTCGATAATTTTGAGCAGCGCGTTAAAGGCCGACGTCGACAGCATATGCACCTCGTCGATGATATAAATTTTGTGACTAGCGGCGGCCGGCGCGATGGCCGATTTGTCGCGCAGCTCGCGGGCGTCGTCGACCGAACCGCGGCTAGCGGCATCGATCTCGATAATGTCCAAATCAGCACTAGAATCATCGGCCGTGTACGGCGTGTTGTTGATGAGATGCGCCAAAATGCGCGCCGTCGATGTTTTGCCGGTACCGCGCTGGCCGGTGAACAAATAGGCATGAGCAAACTGGCCGCTCTGGGCGGCTGCCGTCAAAATCTCCGTGACCTGCGGTTGGCCAACAACCTCGCCCAACGTCGTCGGACGATAGCGGCGATATAGCGCGATTTTCCTAAGCGAAACCCCACTAGCGGATTTTCCCCTCTCACTCATGCGACCATTTTAACACGTCGAAAAAGAAAATACTGTAGTAATTTTTACAGGATAACTAACGCATCCATAGGCAAAATTAAGCATTTGCATTATAACATCTATTTAACGTATTGACAAGCAAACAATAGTGGCGTATAATCCGTGTAATAATTAAAGGATTGGAGAATTAGAGAATGGCGCCGAACAAGGGAAAAAAAGGCAACCAGGGTCAAGGTGGTAATCCGGGGGGGGGCAGGTCAAGAAGCAAACTCGGAGGCAGAGGGATGCGGTAAAAAGAGTTCATGAAAGCCGAGGCGAGGGTGAATATACCGGTAAGTCTCCTGAGGATGTTCATGCAGATAACCTAGAAAAAATAAATAAGATCAGGAGAGGGCGAGGGCTGGGTGCAGTAGCGTCAGATATTGTCGCAGCGCGGATTGAACCAGAGCAACTACAATCGCACGATATACCACTAACCTGGGCTCAAGAAAGAGCGGCAGAACAAAAAGAGAGACAAAAAGAATGGTTGCTTGAAATAAATAGGAGGGCAAAAGAAAAACTAGATGCGCAACGAGAAGAACGAGAACAAGCGGAGGCGGCAAGACAGGCTCGCTTAGATAAGGTGGAAGCAGCGTTGTTAGCGAAAGCAAAACTTGGTATGAAGGGGGAAGTTTTTGATGAATATAGGTGGGACGTACCAGCCGTTAACGAAATTCTAGTTGATAGATTCCTGGCGGAGCGCACGCTCGCGCGCAATGATCTAATGGCTATATTGGGCGAGCCTCATGGTTTGGATGTAGGGGGCATGGAGCGTGTCGTTGCTGATATTGTTCGGGAAAGCTTACGTAAGATTAGTCATATTTATCCACAACCCACATCGCTCTCTGAGGAACACATACATGTACCAACAAGATACGATTATAAAAGTAGAAGAGACGTCCCGATTTTTGATGTCGATGGTCGCCTACCAATCCATGACATATTAGCTGACATGGCTGAGCAGCTGAAGACTAAGTAACGACGCGCGCAATCCAACCCCAGTTTCGATGATGACGCCCACTGTTAGCTATATCTACAACACAGCCTCGACCGCGGCCCATTCGGCTTCGCGGTTGTCTTCGGGGACGATAATGGAGACTTGGTCGCCGATGTGGGCTTTGAAAAACGTCACGCTCGCCAAAAGGACGCGGAATTCTTTGCCGCCGGCCTCGACGTAATAGGCGCCGTCGTGTTGGACTAGTGTGCCGATGAGTTGGCGTCGGGCGACGGGGCCGATTTGCTTGTAAATGAACGAACCGTCCTCGGCGATGGTCAATTTCAGGATATCGCCCTCAACCAATTTCGATTTAGAGGCGTAATTGGCCGGCACGGGGTAGGCTTTGCCGTCGGCGTCGTGCATGGTTTGGCCGTCGAAAACGCCTTCGATGACTTTGCCGGCGACCTCTTCGACGGTGCGCGTTGGCAGATCGTCGTCACCGACCATGCTGTACAATAATTCTTTGGCGGCCGCCAGATTGGTCTCGGCCTCGTTCAACAGAGCACGCAAACGTTTGACTTGCTTTTCTGGCAGTAGTGTGTCGTTGGTGTCATTCTCGCTCATAACAGACTCTCGCTTTCTGTCTTGTTCTTAAGTTTCTATCTGTTCGTAATTATACGCCACGAGCTCAGTAAAGTCAACAACAATCTTTTCCACAATAAATTAAGAGGTCGTGCGCGCGGACGTTGTTTTTTTGAGGCATAAAGTTGCCGGGATGGCAAAAATGCTAGGGGGCTAGGTCAATGATGGCGTTAAGAGCCCACCTTGATTCTCGGCGGGATTTGACCGCCTTCAGGGTCGAATTTGCTGTAATTGATTTCTTGAGGAATAGGTTGACTTGTCTGTAAATTTCTCACTCTCATACTGAGTGCCAACCAGGTCGCCAACGAATGGTCGTCTGAGGGGTGGAGACCCGATACTGCTATCGCACCACCCTCTACAATAACTCCACCAGTTCGTACCGCGAAGCCACCTAGTATATGCGACAAATCGTGGCCTTCTATATCTACTTCGCCCGCTTCTGCTGAGGCCGTATTACGTCCCAAGGCAATTGCGCCCAAGGCTTTTATTACCGCAATTTCTTCAGGATTTCTGCCCTTTTCATCTTCACCGTACCCCTCAGGTTCGCGTAGCGTTATCGCGCCTTTAATTAGATTCTGCCGCAACGCCTGGAGTACCCGCGGGTCAACGTCAACTTCTACTCCCTCTCCTCTAGAAAGCGCATCATCAATCTTCAATGCTGTCTCGATCATGCCCAGCCTGGTTGCTTTAATGGAGAGCTTCTGAAGTTCTTCCCGACTAAGTTCTAGGGGGGGGTCTCCAAAGGCCGTTCATTTGAAACGTAGACAGCAAATACGGAGACATTCTCATTGCCGGCCGGAGATGAATGAACGGGAAGAACATCCTTCGCGTCTTTCATCTGATTTTGCATGTCGCTCATATTATATCCCCATTCTAACAAATAAATCACAAAGTGTCAAGCGCGGAGCGCGACTAAATACAAGAACCACCCCATCCGGGGTGGTTCTTAAGCAACAATTCGGGCATTTTTGACTAAACAAGCTCGACGGTGGCGCCGGCTTCCTCGAGGGTTTTCTTGGCGGTTTCGGCTTCGTCTTTGCTGACTTTTTCTTTGACCGGGGCGGGTGCGCCGTCGACGATGGCTTTGGCTTCGCCCAGTCCGAGGCCGGTGATTTCTTTGACGGCCTTGATGACGGCGACTTTTTGGGCGCCGGCGTCTTTCAATTGGATGGTGTATTCGCTTTTTTCCTCGGCGGCGGGTGCGCCAGCGTCACCACCGGCGGCCGAGCCAGCGGCGACTGCCACAGCCGCGGCGGCCGGCTCGATGCCGTACTCGTCTTTCAAAATGTTTTTGAGTTCGTTGACTTCCAAAACAGTCAACGCGGTTAATTCTTTGGCCAGTTTCTTGATATCTGTTGCCATGGTTTTCTCCTTAAAGTTTATTAGGTTGTGTTGCGTGAAAGATTTCTTTCACTCACTCGACGATTTTCGCGTCGAAAAAGTTGCTCCTAAAATCCAGGAATCACACTCCATGTATTCGTGCTTTCCTGAATTTTAATCGAGAAACTTTTTCCGGAAAATCGGAGAGGTCGTGAAAAGAAATCTCTGCACGCGAATGGTTGCTATTTTAGGCTTTCGCGGACGCCTCGAGGGCGTTGACCAATGAACCGAGCGGGTTCAGCGCGCTCACCACGTCGTTGACCGGCGATTGCAATGTCGCCACCACCTGCGCGATGAGTTCGTGCTTGCTCGGCAATTTAGCCAGCGCGGTGGTCTCCGCGGTGTCGAGGTTGTTGCCTTCGCTCGAAAATCCGCCGATCAACACCAGGTTGGGGTGTCCTTTCGCGAATTTGTCGAGCAATTGCGCCGGCGCGACTTCGTCCGTGGCGGAAAAGGCGTACAGGATTTGTCCCTTTAGCGCCTCGGTCGAAGTGTTTTTTAGCGTGTCGATTTGGCTCATCGCCACGCGCACCAGGCGGTTTTTGACCACTTTGATGGTCACGCCAGCCTCGCGAGCGGCGCGGCGCAACACCTGTAAATCTTTGACAGAAATGCCGGTGTATTGCGCAAACACGGCCATTTTGGCGTCACGCAAAATCTCGTCTAATTCAGCAACCAAAGTTTGCTTTTTGGCTTTACTAATCGCCATAAATTTCTCCTCTGGTTAAAGTTGTTTTACCCCTTTTTGGCCATTTCGGATTTGTTCCAGAATGACAAAACTAGGGATTTCGCCCGAATTGTTAAAGTTTTCGTCACCAAAATAAGAGAATTCATCTCGGCGGCAGATTAAGACCCCGTGGGATCAGCCGCTGTCTTTGATAACGCTACGAGAGATTGTAGCACAAAGCCGCGGGCGGTGCAAGGGGCTCCGGTTAGATCTTGCCCCTTCGTCTCCTAGGGGCGGCATCTGTCGCAGCTACTGCAGCTTCGCCCACACTTGTCTCGCCAAAATGTTCGACCTCCAGGCGTTGCCGCCAAGATTCGTGAGCGCTCCTCACACTCACCGAGTCTGGACGCCCCATATGTTTTTTGCGTTTAGTGAGTTCCTTAATGGCCGCCACCAGTCTGCTTATGTTGGATGACGCCTTATGACCTGCCTTGAATAGCCAATGAGCGATTTTGCCATCCCGCATAGCGGTACGATAATCCTCGGTTACACATTGGATTTCCATAGGTAGCTCAACGCCGTCATCCCTCGTGTAGATAAAGGTTATTTTAGCGACGTGCACGTCGTCATTTGTGTATTCTATGAATTTCTCACCTTCTCCCTCTCCCCATTTGAATTCAATCATGCCTTGTATGGTTTCTTCCGAAAGACCTATCTTAGACAAATGAGTGGAAAAATCCTCCGTGAATTTTTTTGTTCCGCGGATTTGAATAGCTTGTTTTCGAGAAGGCGCTGGTTTTGACCTATATCTAGAAGGGTCTATCGACTGAGCCTCGAGCAGATTCCCAACCATTCGCCCAAATATAACGTGCTGGTCGCTTTCATCCTGTGCCATGACTGTGACACCCACAATATCCATTATTAGTGTGGTAATGTCTGGGCTATTCTCTATTTCGTCTAAGATCTTCTCCGGAGTCTTTCCAGTCTTATCAGCCTCCTTCTTGACGTATTGCTTGATTTTCCAGCCAAGAGAACCGTCACTTTTTATGCGGTAACGAACTCGGTTCGAATCTCCTGCAGAACCCTCAATCCAACCTTCACCATATGTGATTCTGGACGGGGACTCGTCACTTTTAATTAAAGGATTAGTAGCAGCCGTAGAGCCAGATAATTCTTCTAAAACACTTTCCACGGCTGAATTGATATTTTCAGCCCCTGGCAAGTCTTTTTTAATTCGGCGGGCTAGTTCTAAACATCGCCGATCCGTATGAGTTCCAAAGGTCAGTCTTATTTCCTTTGCCATGCCGTCTAGTGCTATAAACAGGGCATCGAACCCCTGGCTTTCCGCTAAGTGTGCTAGAACCTCTTGGGCGAGCATTACTTCACGGAAAACCACCGGATTATTGAATTTATCCCTTTCGGTTGGGTCAGATAGAATTTGCGTCGCCCTGATAAGATCAGCAAGAGCTTCAACTGCCCTAATTAATGAGTTTTCCATATTGGTATCATGCAACACGTTCCGCATCCGGTCTGCCTGGACTAGATTGCTGACATCGGCTGTCGACCATGTAGATTCATCAATTGGTTTATGTTCCACTTGCTTTAACACAAAATCCACCAGACCCCCCTCAGGCAGGACAAGTTTCCCAAACTTAAACTTGGTATTCAGTTGTCCGTAGAAGTGCTTTATAAAATCTGCGATTTTTCGTCGGTGTCTCCCGAGATCATATGTATAGGTTAATTCACGCTCAGGTGATAGCTCGCATGGAAAAATCTCATCAAATGGCTGCTTGCTTTTCAGATGGTTTTTGTATGGGTTGTCATGAATGTTCTCAGGCTCGACATAAGAATGGGGGGGGGATTTAGCGAACCAACTACCATCACCCGTTTCGTAGTGATTCCTAGTCCACTCGCAAAACATTTTCCAAGCAGAACGGAATATTTCCCCAGTTGCTGGAATGAGCCGTAAGTCTTCACGAGTACCATCAAATATCGGGCCTAACATGGCTGTATAATAAGTGAACGGATTTAGCTTTCTATCTTCGCCGTCAATACTACTATCAACGCCAAATTCTTTGAGCAATTGATTTATTAAATTTAGCCGTTCATATAAAGCATCTCGTTCCTCAGGACTTTTAAACGGATAATTCTCGTAAATCTTTATAACCAGCTCAGTAGCTTCAAGAATAATTGCTTCTCATGATTGGATGGCAGCCGCTTTGTAACGGGCGTGACGCCCACGTGGGCGTCCTCCTCTAGGAGTACTTTTCTGGGGATCCATATCTCTCTATTATAGCACATTTCATGCTAAAAAACAATATTGCGGATCTGTTACAGATGCTGACGAATTTCCGTCTGAATATCATCGATCGACCGCATTTTCTCAGCTGCAGCGTCCCAACAGTCAATCGCCACGAAATTGTCAGGGTAAAATTTCAACAGTTCACGATAAGCGGCGGCGGCGTTCTTCAAATGATCGGTGTCCTGTTCGTGCAGGTCACGGGTTTTTGCGGTATAAGAGCGAGCGGCTTTCTTGTCAACGTTGGACTGGGCTATGACCTCGGGCAATAGCAGCACAAAGTTTCGGTCTGGGTGCAGAATACCAAATTGATTAAATTCCAAGTCCATTTGCTCCTCATAAAACTGGTGACGTTTAGCCGCATCGGCGATTTTACCGCCCTGATGTGCCAGATTAGACGCGACATAGCGATTGGCCACGATGTAGCCGTCCATGTGAGATGCGACAAAGGCGTCAATTTCCGGTTTGGCTTGCCAGCGGTCAAAAGCATAGAGCATAGACGCTAAATCGGGCGCAACATCCGAGCCATACTCACCGTTCAAATAGCGCTCGACGTAACGCGCAGAGGCTTCACCATAACGCGGGAAATCTAGTTCCAGGACAGGCTTTTTCAACTTGTCGCGAATGTATTTAACTAACAAGTCAAACTGGGTTTTCTTGCCTGTGCCGTCTATGCCCTCGATCACAATAAAACGTGTCATTTCCCGACAATTTTAACATGGAATATGGTACAATGGAAACATGGAACAAGTGAGGGCGATAATTGTGGCATATACGGTGCCGAATCGTGTTATCGGTGATCACGGCTTGATTCCGTGGCTGGGTCGGATGCCGGCGGATATGGAGCACGTGCAAGATTTGACGACTGGTAACGCGATCATTATGGGGCTGAACACCTTTAACTCGATTGTTAGGCCGCTGCCGAATCGACAGAATATCGTGCTGTCGGCCGACAAAATGGTTATTGACGGCGTTGATATCGTAGGTAGTTTTGACGAGGCATTTTCCGCAGTAGAATCCGGTCGGACACTCTTTATTTTCGGCGGCGCCAGCGTTTACAAACAAGCCCTAGAGCAAGATCTGGTTGACGTAATTTATGCCACAGAAATTCACGGCGAATTTTCGGGCGACGCATTCTTCCCCGCTCTGGATTTGGATGTCTGGCGCGAAGTTGAGAGGCAGGATTTTCCGGCGGACGAGAATAACGTTTTTCCCTATAGTTTCGTAATTTATAAAAGAAAGGATCAAAATGTCAAAGACTGAAGCATTAGCAAAACGCGGGGTGTCAATTTGGTTGGATGATTTGTCGCGCGAGCGGCTGAACACGGGCAGTTTAGAAGAATTAATAAAGACTAGCAATGTTGTCGGAATTACAACGAATCCGTCGATTTTTCATAAAGCTATCTCTGCGGCCGGATCCTACGACTCGCAGATTCGAGAATTAGCGCGGGTCGGCGTGCAGGCCGAAGAGGCCGTCAAAGCCATGACGACGGATGATGTGCGGGCGGCGCTCGACATTTTTCGGCCGATTTTCGATGCTACCGACGGCGTCGACGGTCGCGTTTCTATCGAAGTCGATCCGCGTTTGGCGCACGATTTGGAAACGACCGTGACTCAGGCGATTGAGCTGGCGCACCTAGTTGATCGGCCAAACGTCATGATAAAAATCCCGGCGACGCGCCAATGTTTGCCGGCTATCACGGAGGTCTTGGCCGCGGGAATTTCGGTCAACGTGACGCTGATTTTCTCGGTTGAGCGATACGCGGCGGTCGCGATGGCCTTTAAAAAAGGATTAGAAGAAGCCCTGAAAGCCGGCCGCGACATCAGTCAAATTCATTCGGTAGCGTCGTTTTTCGTGTCGCGCGTCGATAGCTCAGTCGACCCGCAACTCGAGGCGATCGGCAGCGATGAGGCCTTGGCGCTGCGCGGCCGAACAGCCGTAGCGAACAGCCAGTTGGCCTGGAAAGTCTTTGAGGAGAGTTTCTCGGACGAAACTTGGCGAAAATTAGCGGCCGCCGGCGCGCACAAACAACGCCCCTTGTGGGCCTCGACGAGCGTGAAAAATCCTGAACTTCCTGATACGTTTTATGTCGATTCACTCGCCTACGCGCCTTCCGTCAACACCATGCCCGAAGCCACACTCAAGGCCGTGGCTGATCATAGCGACGCGGGGCTTTACCCGGGGGCTTCCAACGATGCGGCTGAGGTTATTTCGCAAATCGAGGGTTTAGGAATCTCGCTCGATCAAGTGACGGACAAACTAGAAACCGACGGCGTAGCGCAATTCGTGACGGCTTGGCAGGATTTGTTGGATGACGTGGAAATGCGGCTTAAAAAAAGTTTGAAAAAGTAAGGAGAAAACATGTCAAAGTTTGATGAGCAATATCTGGATCTGTGTGAAAGAATTCTGGAAAACGGCGAGAAGGTTTCAAATGATCCGAAAGTTGCCGATAAAAAATTGAAGGAAAACGCCGGGACGAACTTTCCCAATCACCTATCGCAGACGTTGAATCCGATCGTGACTTATCGTTTGCCGCATCAGACTCTGCAATTCAATTTGGCCGAAGAATTTCCGATTTTGACCACGAAATATGTGGCGTGGAAAGCGGCGATCATCGAAATGTTTTGGATTTTTCAGGCGCAAAGTAACGACGTGCGCTGGCTGCAGGAACGTGGCGTCAAGATCTGGAACGAATGGAAAATTGATGAAAATGGTGATTATCTAGGTAAACATTTCGGCTCTGAATTCGCGCACACTATCGGCACGGCTTATGGTTGGATTGTTAATCGTTACAAATTGACGCAGGGGCTGATCGAGACGCTGAAAAATGACCCGAACAATCGGCGCATGGTGATCAGTTTATGGCAGAACGAGTTCTTGCCGACGGCTGCCCTGCCTTCTTGCGTCTGGAATTCGCAGTGGAACGTGACGAACGGTCGGTTGAATGTGTTGGTGGCGTCGCGGTCGACTGATGTGCCGCTCGGCCTGCCGTTTAACATCACGCAGTATGCGGCGTTTTGTCATCTGTTGGCGCAAGTTTGTGATCTGGAACCGGGTTTGATGACTTTTGTAACGAATGATGCGCATATTTATGAAAACCAAATTGACGGGATCAAGGAACAGCTGCGGCGGCGGGATGAGAAATTGGCGACGGATGGCAAATTGTTCGACGCGCCGAAACTTTGGGTGAATCCAGATATAAAGGATTTCTTTAAGTTTGACAATTCGAAAGAGTTGTTGGATGTCCGTTTAGAAAATTACGAGCATCAGGGGAAAATCTCTATGTCAGTGGCGATGTGAATCTATCAATGCCGAAAATGTCGCATACTAGTCACCACCATGGCGATGCCATATTTGTCGCAGGCGTCGATGGAGTCCTGATCCTTGATTGAGCCGCCGGGC
>WQXA01000003.1 GCA_009785095.1 Candidatus Saccharimonadota bacterium
GCACGTCCCGGTTTACATTTCCGAAAACATGGTTGGTCACAAATTAGGCGAATTCGCTCCGACCCGCAAATTCCGCAAACACGGAGGTAAGCAGAAATGACCAAAGAATTAAAAAACGCCGTCATTGCGAGCGCAGCGAAGCAATCCAATGGATCGCCACGCCGAACAGGTTCGGCTCGCGATGACAATGCTGCTACCGTCCGTGCCTCCCTGCGCGATCTGCGCCTAGCACCCCGCAAAGTCGCTCTCGTGGCCGCGTTGGTTCGTGATCGCAGCGTCGACGACGCGTTGATTATATTGTCGCATACGCCGAAACGCGCCGCGAAACCGCTGGCAAAACTGATCGCTAGCGCCCGCGCCAATGCCACCAACAACCACGGTCTACGCGCCGAAGGCCTGCGCATTGCTAGTTTGTCGGTGACGGCTGGCCCGCGTTTCAAACGCTACCGCCCGGTGTCGCGCGGCCGAGCGCATCCTTTCCAAAAACGCACCTCACATATTTTTGTAGAAATTATTGGTGATATAAAACCGGCCAAAGTCATTGCGAAGAACGAAGAGATGAAGCAATCCAGTACGGCTAAAACTAATTCTGGATCGCCACGCCGAACAAATTCGGCTCGCGATGACAAGAAGGGAGATAAATAGAATGGGACAGAAAGTCAACCCAATTTCAATGCGGCTCCAGGTTCACAAGAACTGGGCGAGCAAATGGTTCGCGTCCGGCAAAAAAGATTTTGCCAATTGGCTAGCCATCGATCTGGCCGTGCGTCGCGCCATTGAAAAGAAATTCGAAACGCGCGCTGTTATCAATCACATCGAGATCGAGCGCAACGCCAACCAAACCACGATCACCATATGGACGAGCAAAGCCGGTGTGGTCATCGGTCGCCAAGGCGCCGGTGTCCAGGAACTGCGCGCGGAGCTCGAAAAAATCATTGGTGCGCCGGTGCGCCTCAACATCGAAGAAGTCAGAAAACCCGACCTAGCCGCCAAAATCGTGGCCGAAAATATCGCCCGCCAACTCGAGCGCCGGATCAATTTCCGCCGCGCTATGAAAATGGCAATTCAAAACGTCATGAGCGCGGGCGCTAAGGGCGTGCGCATCGAGATCGCTGGTCGCCTTAACGGGGCTGAGATGTCGCGTCGCGAAAAGCTCATCGAGGGCTCGGTGCCGCTGCATACTCTGCGTACCGATATCGATTACCATCTGGCGGTGGCGAAAACGTTGGCCGGTACCATCGGCATCAAAGTTTGGATTAACCGAGGGGAGAAGCACTGATGCTACTGCCCAAGAAAACCAAATTCAGGAAAGCCTTCAAGGGTCGCAATCCGGGCGTGGCCTCGCGCTGTAATTATATCGCTTTTGGCGACTTCGGCCTGCAGAGTCTCGACAACGAGCGCGTCACCTCGCGCCAAATCGAGAGCGCTCGCCGAGCGATTTCTGGTCATACCAAGCGCGGCGGCAAAATCTGGATTCGCATTTTCCCACAAATTCCGGTCACTAAAAAACCGCTCGATGTCAAAATGGGCTCCGGCAAAGGCAGCCCCGAATACTGGATCGCTCGCGTCAAAAAAGGCACAATCATGTTTGAAATGAACGGCGTGCCCGAGCCAGTCGCCCGCGAAGCCATGCGCCTAGCTTCCCACAAATTACCGGTTCGCACCCGATTCGTTAAACGGGAGGAGGCATAATGGCAGACAAGAAAGTAAAGAAAGTCGTGGCTACCAAAACGACCAAGAAAGACACCACAGCCGTCGACCAAACTGCCCGAGATTTGCGCAAACTAACCGAGGCCGAATTGCAAACTGCTCTAAAAACCGCTCGCGAGGATCTGCTAGCGGCGCAGAAAATGCTAAAAGCCAACGAGCTACCAAATAGCCAAGTCATTAAAAAATCTCGCCAAATAATTGCGCGGATTCACACTGTGTTAACCGAAAAGATCAAGGAGGCAAAAAATGTCTAAACGTACCATCACCGGCGTCGTATCATCAATCGCCGGCAAAAAAACCATCATCGTGACACGCACCACGCGCGAAACTCATCCGCTCTATGGCAAGAAATTCACGACCAGCCGCAAATTTAGCGTCCACGACGAGAAAAATGCAGCCAAAATCGGCGACACCGTCTTGATCGAAGAAAGCCGCCCGATTTCAGCCACGAAAACTTGGGTTCTAAAGGAAATCGTCGAACGCGGTCGCGAAATCGTCGAGATCAAGAAAACCGAAGTTGAGGCCGAGGCCGAAGCCAAGCTAGCCGAAAAAGCCGCCAAGAAAGTGGCCGAAAAAGCCGCGGAAACTGAGGGGGCGACAAAGTGATAAAGCAACGAAATGAGAGAAAAGAAAAGCGCGGAGAAAATCTAAAATTTGTTTTAGATTTGCGACAAGATTTTACTTTTCCGAATGAGGAAGGTTTACCTCTTTTGACGACTGAAAGGAGACAAAAGTGATCCAGCAAGAATCCCGCCTCAAAGTCGCCGACAATAGCGGCGCCAAGGAAGTCCTGTGCATCAAAGTCCTCGGTGCAACGCGTCGTCGTTATGCTCGCGTTGGTGATGTCTTTACCGCTAGCGTCAAGGAAGCCGACCCGCACGGCAACACCAAGAAAAAATCGGTGGTGCGTTGTGTGGTTGTGCGCACTCGGAACAAAATCACCAGAAAAGACGGCTCGACCATCAAATTCGATGATAATGCTTGCGTTTTAATTAACGATGATAAAACACCGAAAGGCACTCGCGTCTTTGGGCCGATTCCGCGCGAACTGCGCGACCTCGGCTACGCGAAAATTGTGTCTTTGGCACCGGAGGTATTATGAAACGTATCAGAAAAGATGACTTAGTCAAAGTAATCGCCGGCGGCCAAAAGGGCAAAATCGCCAAAGTCGTCCGCGTCGACGACCGCAAAGTTTATCTCGAAAACGTCAACCTGCGTACTCGTCACGTGGCGGCCAATCGCCTGAACCAACAAGGCGGCAAAAAAGACGTCCATCTGCCGCTCGATATTAGCAACGTCGCTCTAGTCGTCGAGGATGTCAAAAACGCCGAAAAGACGAGCAAAGTTTCGTTTAGGATCAAGGACGGCAAGAAAACCCGTGTCGCAAAACTGAGCAACAAGGAGGTGAAATAATGGCCGAATCTAAAACTACCACGAAAAAAACCTCTCCTGCTGATAAAAGTAAATACACTCCGCGTCTCAAGAAACTTTACAATGAGAAATTTGTCAAAGAATTGAAAACCGAGCTGAAGCTAAAAAACGTTCACCAGGCGCCGAAACTGACAAAAATCGTCGTCAGCGCCGGCGTTGGTCGCAATAAGGACAACAAATCGTTCCAAGAAGTAGTGGCCAACACGCTGGCTCGGATTACTGGTCAAAAACCGATTAGCCGCACAGCCAAGCGCTCGATTGCGTCTTTTAAGATTAGAAAAGGCATGGGCGCGCCGGTCGGCCAAAGTGTCAATCTGCGCGGCGACCGCATGTGGGAATTTCTCGATCGGTTAGTCAACGTGGCTATGCCGCGGATCCGCGATTTTCACGGTGTTTCCGCCAAGGCCTTTGACCGCCAAGGCAACTACAATCTCGGTATCACCGAGCAATCGATTTTCCCGGAGTTAACGTTCGAAGAAACCGCCACGCCGCACGGCTTAGGAATTGCATTTACGATTTCTAACGGCAATCCGGAAAGCTCACGTAAATTGTTAGAAAAATTTGGAATCCCGTTTGAAAAAACTGGAAAGGAGGCAAAATAATGGCAAAGAAATCAGCACTGGCTCGCGACAAAAAACGCCAAGCAATGATCGCCAAGCACGCTAGCAAACGCGCTGAGCTAAAAAGGCTCGGCGACAGCGAAGGCCTGCAAAAACTACCGCGCAATTCATCGCCGACCCGCCACAAAAATCGCTGCGGCGAAACCGGCCGACCGCACGCTTATATGCGCAAATTCGGCCTGTCACGTATCAGTTTTCGCGAACACGCCTCCAAAGGCGAAATTCCCGGTGTAACAAAGGCCAGTTGGTAAAGGAAGGAGAAAGAATATGTCATTACAATCCACAGACCCGATCGCCGATCTCCTAACCCGAATCAGAAACGCTATCGCCATCGGCAAAAACGAAGTCCGCTTGCCGAGCAGCAAATTGAAATTAACGGTCGCCAAAGAATTGGTGCGAGCCGGCTATTTGGCCGATGCCAAAACCACCAAAGCCACGCCACGCGACGAGTTGATCGTGACGATCGCCGAAGACGGCACCAGTCCGACCATCACCGAAATCGCTCGTGTATCCAAACCCGGCCGCCGCGTTTACGCTCGCGCCGCCGATATTCCGCGCGTCAAATCCGGCCGCGGCGTCATGTTGGTTAGTACGAGCAAAGGCATCATGACCGGCCGCGAAGCCATCAAAAATCGCCTCGGCGGCGAGTTAATATGTAAGGTGTATTAATATGGGAGAAACTATAGTGGCAGCCGATGAAGAAGGCAGACCAGGGGAAACCTCTGACGTTAGAGCAGCACGATTAGCAGTTGAATCATCGCTAGGAGCACTGGTGAATCAGTTGTACGCGAGCCACAACGGTATTGTAATCACAGTGAGTAAAGAGGCGCTCTGGACGCTCGTGCTAGAAGAGGCAACGAGAAAGCTAGATTCACTGCCTGAAGGAAGGAAGTAAGCAAATGTCAAGAATCGGAAAACTACCAATCGCCATTCCGGCGGGTGTGACAATCACGGTTGAACCTGATTTCATCACCGTGCGGGGCCCGAAAGGCGAGCTAAAACAATTCACTTTGCCGCACGTGGACGTGGCGGTCGAGGGCGATCAAATCATCGTCACGCGAAAATCTGACGAAAAACTGGCCAAATCCCAACACGGCCTGATGCGCTCGTTGATCAACAACATGGTCGTTGGCGTCACCAAAGGTTTCGAGAAAAAACTCGAGATCAACGGCGTCGGCTTTCGTCTGGTTAGCAAAGGCCCGCAGGAAATCGAGATGGGTCTCGGCCTCTCGCATCCGGTCAGCTACAAGGCGCCCGAGGGCGTGACTTTGGCTGTTAATAAAATGGAAATCACGGTCAGCGGCATCTCTAAACAGCAAGTCGGCCAAACCGCGGCCGAAATCCGTTCCTTAAAGAAACCCGAACCCTACAAAGGCAAAGGCATAAAGTACGCCGACGAGACAATTCTCCGCAAAGCAGGAAAGGCAGGTAAATAATGGACAAGATTCTAAACAAAACTCTGCGCAAAAACCGCGTGCGCGCCAAAGTCACCGGCACGGCCGAGCGGCCGCGTCTCAGCGTGTTTATTTCCGGCCGCCACATTAGCGCGCAAATTATCGATGACACGACCGCTAAAACTCTGGCCGCCGCAACGACCGTCGGGCAGAAACTAACCGGCACGATGACCGACAAAGCCGCGCACATTGGTAAAGAAATCGCCGGGAAAGCCCAGAAAGTGAAAATCAAGACAGTCGTATTCGATCGCAACGGTCGCAAATACGCCGGTCGTTTAACAGCGCTAGCAGACGCCGCGCGCAAAGGAGGCTTGGAGTTTTAATCATGAGTGAAGAAGTAAAGAAACCTAACGATGTCATTGCGAGTGCGGCGAAGCAATCCACCGAGAAACCCATGGATCGCCACGACGACAAATCGTCTCGCGATGACAACGCTAAATCCACCGCTCCGGCTGCCGCGAAAAACGGCGAAGCGCCCAAGAAAAAATTCGGCGCCGCTAATAACTTTAGTTCGGATAATATGGCGGCACGTGACGACCGCGGCAATCGTGGCCGCCCTAGCGATCGCGGCCGAAGTGGTGGCGACCGCCGCGACAATCGCCGAGGCAATCGACGTGACAGCAAACCGGCCGAGGAAAAAATATTCGAGGAGCAAACCATTGCGGTCGACCGAGTTAGTCGTACCGTCAAGGGCGGCCGTCGCTTGCGTTTCAAGGCGCTAGTGGTGGTCGGCGACAAGAAAACCCGCGTCGGCGTCGGCGTCGCCAAAGGCCGCGATGTCCAACAGGCCGTCGAAAAAGCCACTGGCGTGGCCAAAAAACACCTGATCACTATCCCGCTGGCGGGCACAACCATTCCGCACGACACGGAGATCAAACACACTGGCGCGCACGTTCTATTGAAACCAGCCGCGCCAGGCACCGGCATCATCGCCGGCGGTGTGATTCGTTCGATCATCGGTGTGACCGGCATTTCCGACCTGCTCAGCAAATCGCTCGGCAGCGCCAACAAAGTCAACATCGCCTACGCCACGATCGAGGCGCTCGAAAGTCTCGTCCCGAAAAGCGACTGGATCGGCGCTGAGAAGAAAAAAGTGGACTCCGCGAAAACTAAAGCCGCGCAGCATGAGGAGCCCGCAAAATGAAATACCACGAACTGAACACTAGCGCCAAGAACGCCAAAAAACGTGTCGGGCGCGGGATCGCGGCGGGCGGCGGGAAAACTGCCGGCCGAGGCACAAAGGGTCAGAGATCACGCACCGGCAAAAAACTGCGACCGACTTTTACGGGCGGCCAGTTGCCGCTCGTGCAAGCCGTTCCCAAACTGCGCGGCTTTAAGAGCAAGCGCATCCCCGCCCAGGTCGTCTATAGCGATGAATTAAATGCCATCAAAAGCGCCAAAATCGACAACTTTACTTTGTTCGAGGCGGGCTTGATTTCTACGCCGCATCACACGGTGAAAGTCATCGCGCGCGGTGATTTGACTTCCAAGGCCACGATCGAAATCGCCGCCATGTCGGCCTCGGTGGTCAAACAATTGGAAAAGAACGGCGGCAAATTTACTGAAACTGCTGTGCCTTTGCCGAAATCGACCAAAAAGGATAAGCCCGAAAAAGCTAAGAAATAGGGAGGTGGTCATGAAGCTACTAAATGGGCGAGAGTTAGCCGGTTTTATCAAAGAACGCCAAGCCCGCCAAGTGCGAGGCCTCATCCAACACGACAAAATAAAACCAAAACTGGCGATTATTCAAACTTCTGATGATCCGGTGATCGATACCTATGTGCGGCTCAAGAAAAACTACGGCACCGACATTTTGATCGACGTCGATATCCACAAAATCCCGCAAACCGAATCCAAGAAACTCATCGCTAAATTGAACGCCGATAAATCAGTCCACGGTATTATTGTGCAATTGCCGATGGATAATCCGGAGGAAACCGACGAGATCGTTAACGCCATCGCGCCAGAAAAAGACGTCGACGGCCTCGGTGAGCGGGCGATTCTCGATCCGGCCACGCCGATGGCTATCCATTGGCTCTTGAGTGGCTACAATGTGGAATTAAAGGGCAAAAAAATCGTCCTGGTCGGCAACGGCAGGTTGGTCGGGCGACCCTTGGCGCGCATGTGGCGAAATTCTGGTCTCGAGCCTGAAGCCATAAATTCCAAAACCCGAGACAGGAGCGAAAAATTACGCGTAGCGGACATAATCGTGACGGCGACAGGCGTGCCTGGCTTAATCAAGTCGGACGATATCAAGCCCGGCGCGGTGGTGGTCGATGCCGGCACAGCCGACGACCACGGTCAAATAGTTGGCGATATCACGCCGGATATTAGAGAACGCACAGACATCACCATCACGCCAAAAATCGGCGGTGTCGGGCCACTCACCGTCACGGCGCTAATGGACAACACGATCAGGGCAGCTCGTGATTCTCCTCAGGCGGAGTAGTTTCGAAACCCATGACTTTCTTGACCTGTTCGACGACCTGGCTAGGGGTCAGGTTGGCTTTGATGATATAGCTATCAATACCGAGCGATTCGAGATCTTTGGGCGCTTCCTGTTGACCTAAATTAGTTAGAACGATGACCGGGACGTCCTGCCCGCCGGGCAGTTTGCGGATCCGCCGCAGAGCCTCCACGCCGTTCATTTCCGGCATTTGGATGTCGAGCAAAATCAGATCCGGCATATGCCGCGAAACCATTTCGAGGCCGGACTTGCCGTCCTCTGCGATCTCGATCGTAAATCCCTCGGACTCGAATTTCATGCGATACATCTGGGCGATGGCCTGGTCGTCTTCGATGATGGCGATGTTAGTCATGAGCATGATTATAACAGATATGTACAAAGCATGTAAAGTGCTGTAGAATGGATGTCATAGATAGGGGGGGGCTGTTATGACAGAGGGGTTTGGTTTTGATATCAAACGCTTCTACTACGACGATTTTCAGGATGAGCATTCAACTCCAGAGACAAGAGCGCATATAGTTGGGGTCTCGGAAGAAGCGGCGGCCGCCAACCGAGAGTTCAAAGCAAGCGGCGGAGTAATATCAGATTTGAATAATCCCGGGCTAGAGGTGCTATTAAAAGACGCGCCGCAATTGTTGGATTATCAAAGATTAATCAAATTAAATATGGGAGCGGCAATGATGGCTTTTTACGATCCGTTCGGTCATCATGAGGTTCCAGTTTTGGGCGAAAATTTCGATGAGGCCACAATACGCTGGGCAACTGACCAATTATTCGGCATGGGTTTGCGATGGCGCGGTGGTCTAGAGGCATCTTTATTAGAAGAAGATTTATTGACTGGGGCAGAGAAGGCTTTGATACTGGGCTGTGGTGCGGGGCATTATCCAATACAAGCAGTCAGGAAGCTCATGAGCGAGGGGTGTGATTTAAGCAGTACCCAGCTAACTCTGGTTGATAATAACAACCTCTCCATACGACAAGTGCGAGAAGCAGGATTAACTTTACCACCAGGTTTAATTACTGCCGTGCCGCGTGATGTTCTTCACGAAAGGGGATACAGGAGAGATCACCTCACTGGAATATTGGGGAGATGGCTAATGTATGGCGTGCGTCCCATAGTTAGTGGTCGTAAGATAGGCGATGATTATGGAGCGGTAACCGATTTTGGTCTGATCGGGTGCTATTTGCCGCCAAATGACTTTAAAGCAAGAGCGAAACTTGGCCCTATAGCTATAGCTGCCACTAAAAAAGGCGGCGATGCCAGCCTAAGGTCGATGTGGGAACATACCTCACATGCAGCTAATAATCAGAGATCTGTTACTGTTAACTCCATCGTGGTGCCACCCGAGGGCTCCAGAGGTGACGCTGCTAGATTACAACACGAACTGATTGAAGTGATCGATTGGCCAGCGCTGCGGTTAACACCGGAATCAGAAATGTTGGGCAGAATTGCTCTTAATTGCCCCGGAGTCCAGCAGGTAGAAATACACTACGATCCCAACGGTATATTCGTCATATATAAAATTAGAAATTATAAGCTATAATGGTTATGTGATTGATATTAAGCACCTAGCCTTGTTGGCGGCAATGGTAGCGTCTGTCGTGCTTGTTGTTATAATTATTCTGGCGCGACAAATACCGAGGGCTCAACGTGCTGCATTAACAATTTTCTTCATGGCCGGTTTTGTCTGGGCAACGTTTCTCCTCTTGTTTTTGGGATCTAATAACCACGACTCGGCAATCAGATTCGCTCAAGTGTACTACATAGCAGCTCTAGTTATCGCCTATTGTTGCGTCTGGCTTTCAATACTAATTACTGGTTTAATAAAATGGATCACATCTATTGCGCTGGCTTTACTATTGGTCATGTCAACCATAATAATGGTGAACTCAGGATTTATAATCGCCTCAGTACAACTAGAGTTTAATGCTAACGCAATAATCTTGAGCAAAATTGGGTATTATATATACGTCGGCTGTTTCATACTTTATTGCGTGGGAGCAGTAGGTATTTTTGTTAAGTACCTCAATATGAACATATCAATATTGGAGAGGATTAGATCCAAGTACATACTAGCTGCCTTTGTGTTAGCCGGCGTGTTTGGCTCACTGTTTAATCTAGTGCTGCCGGTGTTTGGTAACTATCGATTTATCTGGGTGGGGCCGCTTAATATATTGATATTCTCGGCAATTATGTTTATGGCCATAATAAAACACAGACTATTCAATCTACGTCTATACGCGGTGCGCTTCTTGTTGTTTGTGGTGGGGTCTCTGGTTTTGCTGGCCGTCTACGCGGTGGCCTTAGGTGTGCTGTATAACACTTATGATGCGCAACATATGATTATCCAATTAAACATAGTAATCACGATAGTCTTCTTGGCGTTGGCGTATACATTCTACTACGGGATAATCACTCTAACAGAACGAAAGTTTGGTAGTGGACTGTTGAAATATGGGCTACTCTATGAACTTTCTTACAGTATGCTAGTTAACACCGATCTACATAGGATGCTCAATGCGGTGTCAAAAGTTTTTTCAAAAAATATGCGAAGGAGCCGGGCAGTCTTTGTCTATAAGAACGATGATGACAACGAATTGTACGCAACCGATCAGCGAGAAATGATGTGGAAAAAGACCATAAGTGACGTCTCTAAATACATGAACCGGAACGATGTTGATATAATAATATCGGATGAAATCAGTGCCGACAGCACGCTAAGACAGTGGCTGCTTGATGAAAATATAGCTGTGATTATTAAACCAGAATCGCCGCGAAATTCCACCAAGGCGGATATTTTTGTAGTAATAGAGCGTACGCCTTTGCGTATATATTCCAATAAAGAGATATCAATATTGACAACCATCGCTCAAATGATACGAGTCGCAACAGATAACGCGATTCATCTTAGGCAAATTATTGATTTAAATAAAAGTTTGAATGACAAGATAGCTGATGCCACGGCTGATTTGAGGGCGACTAATCGTAAATTAAAAAAGCTTGATGCGGTCAAGGATGACTTTATCTCGATAGTATCGCACCAACTGCGTACGCCTCTGACTAGCATTAAGGGTTACATCTCAATGCTCCTCGACGGTGATTTTGGCAAACTAACGGACGAACAGAGGCGCGTGCTGAACGAGGCTTATTCTAATAGCGAGCGCATGGCGTTTCTGATTAGTGATTTTCTTGATGTGTCGCGACTGCAAACTGGCAAGCTGGAGCTGCGCAAAGTTCCAACGAAACTGGATGAGCTCCTGGGCATCGAAATACAACAACTTCGCATTTCGACCGCTACGCGCCAAATTGAATTGGAATACGAGCCGCCCTCGAACTTGCCGGAGATCGATTGCGATCCTCACAAAATCATCCAAGTCATGGCAAATATGATCGATAACGCCATCTATTATTCGCACAGCGGTGGCAAAATCACGGTTAGTTTGTACGAACAGCACGGCCGGATTATTTTCGTGGTCAAGGATCAAGGCATCGGCGTGCCGCGCGCTGAACAGCATCGGTTGTTCACGAAATTCTACCGGGCGTCAAATGCTCACAAGATCCGACCCGACGGCAGCGGCGTTGGTTTGTACGTGGCACGCAAAGTAATCACAGCCCACGGCGGCTCACTAATTTTCGAGAGCACGGAGGACGTTGGTAGCACCTTTGGTTTTCGTCTACCGATCAAACAATAAACGCCTGCACAATGATAAATACCACGACGGCAACAATCGCCACCGCGATAGCACCACGCCGCACGAGCTTTCTGTGCTCATGCAGCCACTGCTGGAGCGGACTCCGCACCACGGCGGCGACTCGATGAACCCGCATCACATTGTCGGTTTGCTTGGCGTCGACGCCGGCATATTTCTTATTACGTTTCTTCTTAGACTTGCCCATATCTCTATTTTATCATACAATAGGAGAGACTTGGGAGGGTCCCGTCGTCTAGTGGTTAGGACATCAGGTTTTCATCCTGACAACAGGGGTTCGATTCCCCTCGGGATCACCAAATCCAAGTCCGTTTCGGTGGGCTATTTTAATTTAAGAAGGAAAGGCTAACATGAGACCAAAAGAGACCGTCAAGCACACTAAGATCCTGGCGACTATCGGGCCAGCCGTCGAAAGTCCGGAGAAAATCGCCGCGCTAATTGACGCCGGCGTCGACGGCTGTCGGATGAATTTTAGTCACGGCGACGAAGAACAACGCCTGAATCAATTCAAATGGGTTCGCGAATATTCCGCTAAAATCGGTCGTCACATCGCCATAGTCCAAGACCTCCAAGGGCCGAAAATTCGCCTCGGCCAACTAAAGGACGATATGCGTTATGAGATTCGCACCGGTGATGTCATTGGTTTGACCTACGGCATCGAGCATGACGGCGGAAATAATTTGCCTAGCCAATACGACATCAGCGACAAATGCCAGCCCGGCGACTCGATCTTTCTGTTTGATGGCAAAATTCGCACCACGGTACAGAGCATCGAAGGCAAAACCGTTTGGATAAAGGCCGAAAATGACGGCTACGTAATTAGCCGAAAAGCCATCAACCTGCCGGATATGCGAGGCGGCCGGAGCGACATCCTGACCGAAAAAGATCTCGCCGACATCGAGTGGGGTTTGGACAAAGATTTCGATTACATCGCGCTGAGCTTTGTGCATCACGCCGATGACGTGCGCATGTTGCGCGAACTTCTGAAAAGTAAAGGCGTCGATCGACCAATTATCACCAAACTCGAAACCAAATCGGGCGCCGATCCGGAAAATCTCGAAGACATCGTCAGGGCGAGTGACGGCGTGATGGTGGCGCGCGGCGATTTGGCGGTCGAAGCCGGCGCCGAAGTCGTACCGATCGTGCAACGCCAAATCATCGCTCTGTGTCAAAAACATTGCAAATTTAGCATCGTGGCGACGCAAATGTTGGCTAGCATGGTCGATAATCCTGAACCAACTCGCGCTGAGGTCAGCGACGTGGCGACGGCCGCCATCGAAGGCGTCGATGTCGTAATGCTGAGCGAAGAAACCGCCATGGGCAAATATCCCATCGAAGCGGTCACCGTTATGCGCGACACCATTCTCTACGCACAGAATCACATGCCGGTCACGCCGCTCTATGTCCGCGAAGGCAGTGACAAGCGCCGCGATTCGATCGCCGAATCGGCCGTCTTACTCGCCGAGCGCTCTAACGCGGCGGCCATTATCGTTGAAACTCAATCTGGTAAGATGGTGCGCAATGTCTCGATTCATCGTCCTAAATGCCCAGTAATAGCCATAGCCACGACCGACCGGGTGGCCAACCAAGCCGAGCTAAATTACAACACTCGCGGTTTTTACGGCGGCGTCGGCGAAGGATACGTGGTGGCCGAAAAGTTGTTCGCTAACGGTCTGTTCGGCGAGGCGCCAGTTACCGTCGTCATGGTTCGACACAACCTGGATGGCGCGCCGATTCGCACAGCCAACACGATTCAACTTTACATGCTTGGCGATGACAAACAATAGTGCTAAAATGGTTGTACTATGAGTGGGACAACTTTTCCTTATAAAACCGTGCGTGATGTTGACGTCTCGGATAAACAAATATTAATACGCGAAGGTTACGACATGCCGCTTAACGAGGACGGCACGATCGCCGATGATTTTCGCATCGCTGCGTCGCTGCCGACCCTTAATTACCTGATCGAGCGTGGCGCCAAAATCGTGCTGATTTCTCATATGGGTCGTCCCGGCGGAGAAATCCAAGAAAAACTCAGCCTCAGGCCGGTCGCGGATAATTTGTCAGAAAAGTTAGGCCGCGCCGTCAAATTCGTTCCCGATTGCGTTGGCGAAGCGGTTCAATTAGCAACCAAAAATCTAGCACCTGGCGATGTGGTGTTGCTCGAAAATTTGCGCTTCCACGGCCAAGAAGAACGAAACAATCGTGATTTCGCGGAACAACTCGCCAAAGATTCACACGCCGATCTGTTCGTCGAAGACGGTTTTAGCGTGGTGCATCGAGCGCACGCTTCGACGGCGGCCATCACGGAATTCCTGCCCAGCGTGGCCGGACTACTGCTCGAAACGGAATATGTCGAAATAAAATCAGCCATCGACGATCCAAAACGACCCCTAACGGCGGTGCTCGGTGGTGCCAAAATTAGCGACAAAATTCCTTTGGTCAAGAAGTTCGTCGAAATTGCCGATAATATCGTCGTCGGCGGTGCCATGGCTAATAATTTCTTGAAATTCCGCGGTATCAACGTCGCGTCTAGCAAGGTCGAGCCCGACCAAGACGACATAATTCGCGAAATCCTGGATGTGGCTGAAGGAAAATTCGGCGCCGATTTTAGCGAGAAATTCATCCTGCCGAGTGACGTCGCCATCGCGCCGCACGGCGATCCAAACGAAGATCGCATCGAAATCAACCTGAGCGAAAACCCACTCTACGGCGAGGCCAAAATCTTTGATCTAGGCGCGAATACCATCGACCAAATCTGTGAAGTAATCCGCGCCAGCGCCACGGTCATCTGGAACGGCGATCTAGGAATCGACACCACGCCGCAGTTCTCGCACGCTAGCTCGCGCGTCGCGTTGGAACTAACCAAAAACCCGCACATCGTCAGCGTCATCGGCGGTGGCGACACGGCCGATTTCGTTCGCGATTGGGACGCGCAAAAAGGCGGCAGTTTCACCCACGTTTCCACCGGCGGCGGCGCTAGCTTGGAGCTGATGGCTGGCGATGTCTTACCGGGCATCGCGGCGCTGATGCCGAAAAGTTAGATTGCATGAAAATTTAGCTTGTGCTAGAATAATAGCAGGAAATTACAGGGGAGGGCTATGAAAAAGTACATCATCGGCAACTGGAAGATGAACCTCAATGTGCACGAGGCGTCGTTGTTCGCGACTAAATTATCGCAAGGGCTACCGATCCGGCGCGATGTCGAGACGGTGGTTTGCCCGTCATTCGTGGCGCTCCAGCCGCTCAGCCTCCAGGTCGATCATCGCCAAATGAAACTCGGCGCCCAGGATTGCTATTGGCGCGATTCCGGAGCGTTTACCGGCGAAGTCGCAGCCACGCAACTGCGCGGTCTGGCGCAGTATGTTTTGGTCGGGCACTCGGAACGTCGTCACATTTTCGGCGAACACGATCGCGACATTCGCTTCAAAGTCCAGGCCGCCCTGCGCAATGGTTTAACACCGGTGTTGTGCGTGGGCGAGACCGAACTTGAACGAAAAGAAGGCGACACGGCTCACGTCCTCGAGGATCAGATCGTTAGCGGTCTGATGAATGTCGGCAGCGACCAAATCGATCAAGTGCTGGTGACTTATGAACCACTCTGGACGATCAGCACCAGCGGCAGTCCACACGTCCCACAGCAGCACGAGCTCGAACAGGTTGTCAAAATTATCCGCTCCAAAGTCACCCACATGTTCGGCCGCGAGGCCGGCAAAGCCATCCCCGTACTCTACGGCGGTAGCGTCGACAAAGACAACGCGCGAATTTTCTTGAGCGTGGAGGGAATCGATGGCGCGCTGGTCGGTGCCAAATCGCTGATCGCGCCGGAATTTATTAGCATAGTTGAAATCGCCAGCGAAATCGCCAAAGAGGAGAAAAAGTGAACAAATTTCGCGGCCAATACATGGACATGGTTCATCCATCGAGCGATGTTCAATTGTCGGACAAACCAAACCATGCCGACCAATTAGCCAAATCATCGCCGCCGGATCCCACGCCGCCCGAACCAGAAAAAGAAGAAATCCCGCCTGACACGGTTGACGACCGCGAGGCCTACGAGTCGCCGTTTTTGCCGAACGTCGCAGTCGAAAAACGACCCCTAGGAGGTGGTTCGCCGGCCGACAACACCAGGCAACTTTTCGGTATCGACGAGGAGGCGCATGATACTTTTGACATCAATAACTTAGTCGATCTGAGCCGACCAGAATTGCCGGCAGACGACAGTGGCAAAGGAGAGCTAGAGCCAGCACTACCGCCGGGTGACGAGCCGGGGCTAGAATCAGAGCCGGAACCTGCCGAGCCTGAGCCCGAACCTGAACCGCTGCCGGCACCAGAAGAGCCCGAGTCAACCCCAGAACCCGAACCCGAGAAACCAGAACCGATTCCAAAAACCCCCGAAACCGTCGACAACCAACCCCAGGCGCCGTTCGCCCACGCCGCCGAGCCGGCCGCCAAACCAGGCAGCAAAAAACCTCACTTGTGGGCATTGCCGATCTTCTTCGTGCTACTCGCTATCATCGGCGCCGCCATCGGAGCCCTAATCTACCTCTCAGGCTGGTTCGAGTAAGAACTGCCGAGCTTGACTTTTTAAATAGCTTATGCTAAACTCGGGGCAATCGTCCTAGCTACGAGCGGGTTTGCTGTGATACAATGGATCAGATGAGAACTGATGAGACAGACAAAATTTTAGGGGGGTTGAATCCGCCGCAGCGCGAAGCGGTTGAGTTTGGCGAGGGGTCGCTACTGATTTTGGCCGGCGCTGGTTCGGGCAAGACGAAAGTCCTGACGCATCGCATCGCTCATCTGATAACCGAGCGCGGCGTTAGACCGTGGGAAATTATGGCGGTGACTTTTACCAACAAAGCCGCCGGCGAGATGCGCGAGCGGCTGACGCAGTTACTGAATGCTGCACAACCAACTTCCCCGTCTCAGCCGACCAATTTCTCCGGTATAATTTCCTCGAATTTTTCTCAGGCGCTCCGTGCGGAGAACAAGCTCGTACTCGCGCTTGATGAAAAATCCTTCGGAAAGTTATCCGGAAAATTGGAGGCTTCGCCAGGAAAGTTGGCTGTGACAAACAACACTAATTTCATGCCTTGGATGGGGACTTTTCATTCGATCGCCGTGCGGATTTTGCGGCAATACGGCGAGAATATCGAGATTCCGCGCAACTTCGTGATTTTGGATGAGACGGATCGGCTGGGATTTGTGAAAGCCGCAATGCGGCAGCTCGGCATCACCGACAAACAATTCAATCCGCGCTCAATTGTGAGTTTGATCTCGAACGCCAAGAACGATTGCTTGTCGCCGGACGATTACGCGGCCATCGCCAAGATGCCGGCGCAATTGGTCGCGGCCGATGTCTATCCGCGCTACGAGCGCTTGCGGCGCGACGGTCGGGCGCTGGACTTTGATGATCTGTTGCTCGAAACGGTGAAATTGCTCGAAAATGTCAAAGAAGTCCGCGACGAATTACGCGGCAGATTGAAACACATCCTGATCGACGAGTACCAGGACACCAACAAAGCACAATACCAAATCGTCAAACTGCTTTTGAATGACGAGCAAAATATCTGTGCGGTCGGCGACGATTGGCAGTCAATTTATTCTTGGCGTGGTGCGGACTTTACCAATATTTTGAATTTCGAGCGCGATTTTCCGGGCACTAAAACCATTAAACTGGAACAGAATTACCGCAGCACCGAGGCGATTTTGAACGCGGCGCACAACGTCATCGTCAAGAACTCTCGGCGTACCAACAAAAAGTTGTGGACAGATAAAAAGGGCGGCCAGCCGGTGCAAATTATTCCGACAGGTAGCGAGAGCCACGAGGCCGAGATCATAGCGCAAAAAGTCGCCGCCGAGGTAACAATCGGCGCTCGAAATCACAACGATTTTGCGGTGCTGTATCGCACCAACGCCCAGAGTCGAATTGTCGAGGAAATTTTCTTGCGCTATGGCTTGCCTTACAAAATTGTCGGCGGTACGCGTTTTTACGATCGCGCCGAGGTCAAAGATTTGCTGGCGTACTTGAAACTGATTTACCAACCGTTCGATCGCGCTAGTTTCGAACGCATTGTTAACGTGCCGCGACGGGGACTTGGTGAGACTTCGGTTGGGCGATTTTTGCTCTGGCAACAGCGGCGCGGAACGTCGATTATTGACGCGCTAGTTAACGTGGAGCATTGCGACGAGTTGACGCCGCGAGCTAGAAAATCCTTTGCAAAATTGGGCGGCCTTCTACTGAGTTTGAGCAGAATCGCCGCCGACACGGCGCCCGACGAGCTACTAGAAAAGATCATTCGGGCGGTCGATTACCGTGCGCATCTCGACGATGGCACGCCGTCCGGCGAATCGCGGCTCGAGAACGTGGCCGAATTGGTTGGTGTGGCGAAATCTTTCAATGACCTCGCGGAATTTTTAGAAGAAGTCGCGCTAGTGTCATCGGCCGATCAGAAAGCGGATAAAGCCGTCACATTGATGACTTTGCACGCCGCCAAGGGTCTAGAATTTCCGGTCGTGTTCATGGTCGGCATGGAAGAAGGCATTTTCCCCGGAACGCGCGCCGAGTACGAACCGGCCGCCATGGAGGAAGAGCGCCGACTCGCCTACGTCGGCATGACGCGAGCGCGGGCGGAGCTGGTTTTGACTTTTGCGTCGAGCCGCCTGCTCTATGGCGCGCGTCAATATAACTTGCCGTCGCGGTTTTTGAGTGATATTGATCCCGAAGTTAGTAAAACAGTTTTTTCTTCATCCAACTTGACGCGAAAAATGTCATACACTGGACAGCCGACAGAACCGTCCAGAAACGAACCTGTCGGTGTCGTCAGGAATATACATTTTTCGACGCCAAATCTGGTAGAGGATTCAGAAAAAAGTTTTACTAACTTCAGTATCGAGCCGCGCTTTGTTCCCGACGAGATCGAGCTGGTTGTCGGCGACGAGGTGCGCCACCAGATTTTCGGCATCGGCACGATTACTGCCATCGACGGCACTGTCGTTAGCGTCAAATTTGGCGGTAGCGTCAAAAAACTTAACGTCGCTTTTGCGCCGCTGGAGAAAATGTGAAAGGCCGAAAAACCAAAGTTTTCGTCGGCATGTCCGGCGGCGTCGATTCGTCGCTGGCTGCGGCCTTGTTGGTCGAGCAAGGCTACGACGTCACCGGAGTTTATATGAAAAATTGGACGGCCGATTTACCGGGAATGAAATGCCCCTGGGCGGAAGATTTGGCCGACGCCAAGCGCGTGGCGGTGCAACTAAACATCCCGTTCAAAGTTTTCGATTTCCAGAAAGAGTACAAGCAAAAAGTGGTCGATTACATGATCGCCGAGTATCAGGCCGGTCGCACGCCCAACCCCGACATCATGTGCAACCAAGAGGTCAAATTCAAACTCTTTCTCGACGCGGCGCTGGCGGAAGGTGCGGATATGATCGCCACCGGACATTACGCCCGGATTGGCAGAAAGTTGTCAATTACGGATCCTCATACCCGACCGAAAAATACTGATGTCTCCTCCAAAATTATCCCTCGGGAGACAAAAAAACTCGGCTCGTCGCCTCAGACACTTTTCGTCTCGCCGGGTAATAATTTTATCACAGACTCAGATTTTTCGGAGGGTAGTTCGGATTCACAATTGACAACTACTAACGTTAGCCTTCTGAGGGCAAAAGATTCGAATAAGGATCAAACCTACTTTCTCTACCGCGTGACGGAGGAAGCGCTTCAAAGAACTCTTTTCCCGCTCGGCGATTTTACGAGCAAGGAACAGGTTCGACGAGAGGCGGCCGAGCGCGGGCTGAGCACGGCGCGCAAGAAAGACTCTCAAGGAATTTGTTTTGTCGGCTCGGTCGGCATTCGCGATTTCCTGTCGCAATTTGTCGAAACCAAACCGGGCGATATCATCGATCAAGACAGTGGCCAAATCATCGGCCGCCACGACGGCGCGATTTTTTATACCTTCGGCCAACGTCACGGGCTGGGGGCTCTCTCGAAGCCCGGTGTTTCGCCTGAAAAACCGAGCTCCGAGGGAGCCCGCGTCGGCGGAGGATTGCCATACTATGTCGTCGCTAAAAACATGGCGAAAAACGATATCTACGTCAGCAGCAACCTCAACGCGGCCGAGTTTTGGCGCCAAGAAATCAAATTGACCGATGTCCATTGGACAAACAAATTTTTTGCAAGCTCCGTCCTTGCAAAGAAGAAGTATCAGATTCGCGTGCGTCATCGCGCGCCACTATTGGACGCCACTTTTGCAAGCTCCGTCCTTGCAAAGAAGGAGTTGGTTTTGAGACTAACCGAACCAGAGCGCGCCATCGCGCCAGGCCAATCGGTCGTTATCTACGACGGCGAAATTGTCCTCGGTGGCGGGATCGTCAAATAAATTCTGTGGAAAACTCTAAAAAAGTCCTTGACTTATGGATAAGCGTTATATACAATATCGGTGTATATTAATAAAATTAAAAGTTGAAGGAGATATACAACTATGAGTAAAATAACTAAAATTGTAGCCGTTGCCGCTGTTTTGGGCATTATCGGTGTGACGGCGCTACCGATTGCTAGCTATGCGGCGGTGGTAACTGAAAATGTTACGGTGACGCTCTCGGTTACTGATGGTTTGACCATTGGTGGTGCGGACGGCGACCCGAACACGGCGCTGATGAACTACAACCACGAATATGGTCCGGCTAGCAACGCTGCCGACTCGACGGGTACGGCTTCTATGGCTAACCATGGTACGATCACGATTCTGAGCAACGTGGCGGCTGGTTATACGCTAACGCTGGCGAGCTCTACCACTGCTACTGGTCTAGAATGTAGCACTGCCACAACTTGTAACACCGCTAGTATTCCAACTCAAGCCGGTTTACCAGCGGCTGGCACGCCAGGTTGGTCGGCTGCCTATTCGGCTAAATTAGCTACTGCGGCTGGTACGGGTGACTTGACTAGCGCCGGTGGCGGTAGTGGATGGGTAGCTATGCCGGCTTCCAACGGTACGGCGCTACAGGTCGCTAGCACCTCGGCCATTTCGGCAGCTATGGGCGATCAGTACGATTACGCCTTTGCAACCGCTATCTCGGCGGCAACTCTGGCTGGTACTTATACCAACACAGTGACCTTTACGGCTACTAGCAAATAATCTTATAAATTAGATTACAATAACACGTCGATAATCTCGGCGTGTTTTTTGATTTCGATAAATTATCCTTGCACTGATTATGGTAATGGATTACAATATAGGGGAAGTAGGGGAGGAGTATGATGTTTGGGAAGTTTAGCAAGCTCGCTGTCATAGCGATTCTGGTGGCGATCGTGGCGGTCGGCCTCCGGGGAGCAACCTCGTCCGCCGACCCTGAGCGATCTGGGCCGGCTGATCGTATGACGTTATCACCGGTCAAAGATCGCCAAAAACTAGAGCCAGGCAAGCAATTCGACGGTCAATTCACCATCACCAACACCGGATCTCAACCGTTTGACTTTCGGGTCTATGTCAAGCCGTTCTCGATTGGCGAGGATTGTGTCGATCAATACGACATCAACAATGACTATACTCTGATGACGAAGTGGGTTAACTTTGAGCAGAATAATTATTACAACGTCGAACCGGATAAAGTCCAAGTAGTCAAATTCAGCATTGACGTACCAAAAAACGCGCCGAGCGGCGGTCAATACATCGTGATTTTTGCCGAAACCGGAAAATTCGATCCCAACGGCGGGGCGGCTGTTGGCGTCAACACGCGAGTCGGCTACAAATTCTATGGTGATCTCGGCGGCAAAAATATCGAGTCCGGCCGGGTCGAATCGATCCGCCAAGGCAACTGGTTTTGGGAGCCGCCGATTAACGGATCTAGCACCGTTCGCAACACCGGCAATGTCGATTTTACCGAAACCCATACTTATACGATCAAAACACTGGGGGGCAAAGAAGTCTATAACGATAGCCAGAGCGAAGATGTCCTGCCTGATACTTGTCGGAAGATTACTCATACCTGGGGGAGCACGCCGACCCTTGGTATCTTCTGGGTGGAAAACACGATCGAATTCCTAGGTCGCGAGCAATCTAGCGAGAAAAAATTGGTCATTGTCGTACCGATCTACATCGTGGTGATCTTTAGTTTGGTAATCACTCTACTCCTCTGGGCGCTGGTGCTGAAAATCAAGGGCGGCAAGAAAACTAACCCCAGGAAAACCTAAAAACAAACATCATGAAAAAATTCCCATTGCTGATACTGGCGCTAATCGGGGTTCTGCTAATTGGTGGTTCGCTGGTTCTAAAAATCTCGGCGACAAAATCCACAGAATCCCCCGCAGTCCAAATTCATGTCACACCGATCGAGGTGAATCTGGCGCTCGATCCCGGGGAGGTTTACAACGGCAAATTCCAGGTCAGAAACAACGGCACCGACAGTTACGATTTTCATGTCACCGCTAATCGATTTTATGTCAAGGATCTGACTTATGAGACGACTTATGATGAGGAATCAGCCCACACCCAGATCGCCGAGTGGATAAAATTTACTAGGACGGACTTTTACGGCCTCGAGCCGGGTGAGAAACAGGAAGTAGCCTATCGCATCAGCGTGCCCGAGGACGCCCCCGGCGGTGGGCAATACGCTGTTTTGTTCGCTACGGTCAGCACTGAATCCTCCGGTGGAGGCTACGAAGTCGTCACCGATAGCCGCGTCGGCGTGAAAATTTACGCCAAACTAGCCGGCGAAACGCATATCGACGGCCGTGTCGAATCGCTCAAACAAGCAGGCTTCTACAAAAGAGGCCCCATCGAATCCATCGCCCGAGTCAAAAACACCGGCAACGTCGATTTTGATAGCACCCACGAATTCGTCATCAAATCCCTAAACGGCCGCGAGCTGTTTAGAGACGAAGTCACAAAACGCATCATGCCTGATACTGTTCGAGAAGTCAAACTAAAATGGTGGGAAGACGGGGGAGAGGATGAATACGGGGCTACGATAATCAAGGACGGAACTCCAACCTTCGGCATCTTTAGAGTCCAAAACAAAATCTCATTCCTCGGCAAAGTCCAATATACCGGGGAGAAAATCGTAATCGTGGCGCCGATCTGGCTCATCATAATATTGACAATGGCGCTCCTCCTAATCATAGGATTAATTTTCCTTCTAATCCTGTTCATAGTCAAAAAAAACCGCCACAAAAAAATATTTGAACAGCACCAAAAACCCCACGGCGACAGCTAAGTTTCAAATGTTTGACTTTTCTCGCACGTTGTGATATAACAGAGGAGAATACATAATGAATGTTAATGAGAGGATTAGGTAATTATAATGGCAATAGGAAAACACGATATGACAACCCCCAACACAGATGGGGGGGGGTGGCGGTTTAGAGCTCAACGAGAAGATCCTCTAGCTGACGCTCCGCAAGGAGCTGATGAACTAGTAAACTACTATCTCGGCTTTGCCAAACATAAAGACTACAAAGAAGTAAGTAGTTTAGGATTAGCCTCTAGTGAGGCTGCGGCGCAAGAGACCCGATACCGGCAAGCCTGGACAGAGGCTCATTACATCAATGACCTTATGGACGCGGCTGCTGATAAAGAGAACACGACAGTAAATCAGATGTGGAGAATACGGGAACGTTTAGCGCAAATATTAGCGAATGGTTTCTCAGCGAGACCAGATAGCGAAGGTGCTCCAGAAATTACCGATTCCATTATAAGCTTCGGCCAATTGAGAGCTCTCGTACCCGAGGAACAACTGGCCAGATTATTACGCAAAGCCCACGACCCCGGCGGCGAAAACAGGTGCGTCGTCATCAGCCCAAGCCGTATCCAGACGGTCGAGGAATTAGTGGCGAGTGGCGTCGAAGTCGGCGAATCCGCAGTAGATGTTTTGTCGTATTTTCGTGACAACGTAGAAACTGCACCGGAGGAAGACTTAGGCTACCAAGTTAGCATCATATCTACTCTTATTGATAGAAAGAGACCAGAGATCGACCACGCGCAAGCCGTTAAAGAAGGAACGCCCGGGTTTAGTGCCCTTATCACTATGCTTACCGAAATGAAAAAACAAGGCCCAGATGGAAATGGCCGGTATTTCAAAGAACTTATTCCCGGTGGCGGATTCGCAATTATTTTATGTAGAGAAAAAGTTCTAGAAGAATCAAGAGAATCAAACTTGCGGGATTCGGTTTACGTTAGTATCAATCTCCGCGGCAGAATCGGGGTTTACGGCTGCAGCGACAGCTTACGGGGCAATGCGTTACCTTCGGTCACAGAGACTCTAGAACCCGCTGCCTAAATCAATTTTCCGACCAACGATAAATCGCAATCCAGAACTGGACTGCTTCGCTAGGCTCGCAGTGACGAAATAACAAACAAGTTTGTTTCTTCTGTGGTAAAATATTAAGTATGACAGCAGAAGACATCCGAAAAGCTTACTTGGAATTTTTCGCGGCGCGTGATCACGTAGTGATACCGCGCGCCAAACTGATCCCCGAGGGCGATCCGACCACGCTGTTTACCGGTAGCGGCATGCAACCAATGATCCCGTATTTGCTCGGGGAGCCGCATCCAGCCGGCAAACGCATCGCCGATAGCCAAACCTGTCTCCGAGCCCAAGACATCGACGAGGTCGGCAACAATCGTCACACGACTTTTTTCGAGATGTTGGGCAATTGGTCGCTCGGCGATTATTTCAAAGACGAGCAAATTCCTTGGATGTTTGAATTTTTGACTGAGGTAGTTGGTCTTGATCCGGCCAAACTTTACATCACTTGTTTTATTGGGGCGCCAGAATACGACATAGCAAAAGACACCCGCACGGCCGAACTCTGGCAAAGTTTATTCAAAAAAGTCAGAATTGACGCCAAAATAGCCGACATCGGTTCTGCGACCGACGGTTACAAACGCGGCTTGAGAGACGACGAGCGCATCCTCTACTATGACGGCAGCAAAAACTGGTGGAGCCGAGGCGGTGATCCCGAGCGCACGTTGGTGGGCGATCCTTGCGGCCCCGACAGCGAGATGTTTTATGATTTCGGCACACCGCACGATGCGGAATTCGGCGAGCATTGCCACCCGAATTGTGATTGCGGACGCTTTATGGAAATCGGTAACAATGTTTTTATGGCTTACAAAAAGGTCGCCGACAGCAAATTCGAACCGCTGGCCAAGCCGAACGTCGACCACGGCTCGGGTCTGGAACGCATCACCGCCGCCGCTATCGATAACCCCGACATCTTCCAAATTTCGCTGATGCGGCCGATCATCGACGAGCTCGAGAGACTGTCTAGCAAAAACTATGATTCCAACGCCACCGCCATGCGTGTCATCGCGGATCACCTCCGGGCGGCGGTTTTCTTGGCGGTTGACGGCGTCAAACCATCGAACAAAGAACAAGGCTACGTCATGCGGCGCCTGATCCGCCGGGCGGTGCGGTTCGCCTTTGAGCTCGGCATCGAACAGAATTTCCTACCGGAAATCGTGCCGGTCATCGCGGACATTTACGCGGACGATTTCCCCGAAGTCGCCGCCGCGCGCGACGACGTCATCGCCACATTGGTCAAGGAAGAAAAAGCCTTCCGCCAGACTTTGCGAAAAGGACTAAAAGAATTTGAGAGGCTGATTAAAGGCGAGTCAAGCTCGGCGAGCGCTGTGAGCGCGGAATCGCAACTTGATGTCGCGCGACTATCGAAGGACGGCGAGAGAGTCAGTGAGGAGTCCTGTGACGACAGGCACGACGAACGGCGCGACATCAATGTTGCGATGGAAGCGCGACTAACCGGCAAAGAAATCTTCACCCTTTACGACACTTATGGCTTTCCGCTGGAATTGTCGGTCGAAGAAGCGTTCAAACAAGGAGTCGATTTGAGCGAAAACTGGCGCGCCGAATTCGATGACCAAATGGCCGAACAGCGCGAGCGCTCACACACGGCCACCAAAGGCACCTTTAAGGGCGGCCTGGGTGGTCACACTTTACAGCACAAAAAATACCACACGGCGACGCATCTTTTGCAATCGGCTCTGCGCAAAATTTTCGGCGACCAACTGCGCCAACACGGTTCGAATATCACGGAGGAACGCTTGCGGTTTGACTTTAATTTGGATCGCAAAATGACGCCGGAAGAAATCGCCGAGGCCGAGGATTTGGTCAACGGTTGGATCGCCGACGATCTGCCGGTCAGTTTCTGTGAATATCCAACCGACCAGGCGTTAGAAATGGGCGCGATCGGCCCATTCGGCGAGAGGTACGGCGACACAGTCAAAGTTTACCAAATGGGCGAGGGCGACCGCATCGTGTCACTCGAAATCTGCGGCGGCCCACACGTCGATCGCACCGGCGTTTTGGCAGAACTCCCCACTAGCCATCCCGGACTTGATCCGGGATCCAAAAAAATGAAATTCAAAATCACCAAAGAAGAAGCCACCGCCGCCGGCATCCGGCGGGTCAAGGCGATTTTGGAATAGGTATCTAATCTAAACTTTTCGCAAAATTTCTCTGCAAAAGCTCTAGTGGTATGTGCAGTCGGTCTGATAGGGTGGCTTTACTATAATCGTTAACAATCTCAGCCTTTTCTACCAGATTTTTTAAAAACCAACGTGCCTCCGTGTCATAATGCTTATGACTACTTAGTCGCACCACCAAAACCACAGTTGTTATAGCTGATGACGCTAAAAGTCCATAATAATCATCTAGTCTCATATGAGCAACTCTCTCGATTCTATCACGGCTATCTTTACCATGATTAGATTTTGGCTCTATTATAGTGTCGTATAGTCCACATAGTCCACCTGCTAGGTAAACACAATTAACATCTTGATGGGGATACATTCTAGTGGCAAGAGTTAGCTTAGGGCTTCTCTCCATGCCAGCTCTACAGACTAAAAGGGTTCTAGTGCGAGTACTCGGTACGGCTAAATCGCGGCTCTGGGGGGGGGTAGACCGGATAAACGCAAATTTGGGTTGACAGAAGGAAAGACTAACCGTGTGTCGCTACAACGAATCATCTTGTAATTATAACACAATATGTCTCATAGATCAACCTTCCGCAAATAATTGCGCACAGGTTGCGTAGAAGACTGTCTTCTACGCAAGGGTGTGTAAAACCCATTGACAACCGGGTATAACTTGTATAAAATGTTATACATCGTGAATAGATTCAAAGGCATCAAAATATTCGGTATCGGCAAAGTTGGGCCGAAAGGCCAGGTGGTGATACCGAGCGAAGCTCGCAAGGAGCTAGGTTTCAAGCCGGGCGACAAAGTCGTGGTGGCGGGCATGCCGCACAATAAATCGATTATGATCATGAGCGAGGACACGCTCCACATCCATCTAACCCATATGCGCGAAAGTTACGAGGAGTTTGGCAAACACTTAAATAGTCTCGGTGGGAAAGGCAAACATTAGATAATGCTCAAATTTCTAAAATATCTCGCCAAGTATTGGTGGCAGGTTGTCATTTTGTTCGCCGGAGTTTGCCTGCAGGTTTGGAGCTCTCTACAGCTGCCGGACATGATGAGTCAAATCGTCAACAAAGGCATCATCGGCGCCGACCAAACCTACATTTACCGCGAGGGCGGTCTCATGTTATTAGTCACCATAGCCGGCGGTATCGGTACATTGGTGGCGGGGTTCTTTGCGGCGCGCGTCGGGGCGGCCGTGGCGGCCAAAATTCGCGAGGATACCTTTAAAAAAGTAATCAGCTTCAGCCCGAACGAGACTAATAAATTCTCGACGGCTAGCCTGATCACGCGCTCAACCAACGACGTCAACCAAGTCCAACAAGTCACCATCATGGGACTCCGCATGGCACTCCAAGCCCCGCTAATGGGCGTCGGCGCGGTCGTCAAAGCCTTCACCACGGCGCCGGACATGGCCTGGATTATCGCGTTGGCGGTCGGGTCACTTTTGACGGTTATTATTACCGTCATGATTTTTGCTTTGCCAAAGTTTCGTTTTTTGCAAAAGTTGATCGACAAATTGAATTCGGTGACGCGCGAAAACTTGACCGGCATTCGCGTGGTGCGGGCTTTTAATAATGAAAAGTACGAACAAAAGAAATTTCAAAAAGCCAACGACGAGCTGACCAAAACCAATCTGTTTGTTAACCGCGTGATGGTGGTGGTCTTTCCGATCGTCCAACTAATTTTGAATGTCACGACGCTGTTAGTGATTTGGGTCGGGGCGAGCTTTGTCGAAAAAGGAGCGGTCGAAATCGGCAATCTCATGGCGTTCATGCAGTACGCCCTCCAAGTCATGATGGCCTTCATGTTCCTAGCTATGATCTTTATTATGTTGCCCCGCGCCATGGTTTCGTGGAAACGTATCGATGAAGTTTTGACCACAAAATTATCGATCCGACCACCAAAGAAAGCAAAGAAACCCCGCAGCGGCGAGCACGGCATCGTCGAATTCAAGGGAGTTAGTTTTTCTTATCCGGACGCTGATGAGCCGGTTTTGAGAGATATTTCGTTCAAGGCCGAACCGGGGCAAACGGTGGCGTTCATCGGCTCGACCGGCTCGGGCAAATCGACACTGATCAATCTAATTCCACGCTTTTACGATGTGTCGAGCGGGCAGGTTTTATTGGACGGCGTCGACGTGCGCGACTACGCTAGCAAAGATCTAACCGACAAAATCGGCTACGTTCCGCAAAGAGGCGTGCTATTCTCGGGCAGCGTCGAGAGTAACGTGGCTTATGGCATGGACGACAAAGACGAAAAACGTATCACAAAAGCCATCGACATCGCCCAAGCCCACGAGTTCGTCCGCAAAATGGACGACGGCGTGAAATCGAAAATTTCCCAAGGCGGCACCAATGTGTCGGGCGGCCAAAAACAGCGCCTGTCCATCGCGCGCGCTATCGCCAAAGATCCGGAAATCTATATTTTTGACGATAGTTTCTCGGCGTTAGATTACCGAACGGATCGAAATCTCAGGGCGGCTCTAAAGAAACAAACCAAAAACGCTACCGTGCTAATCGTCGGTCAACGCATCAGCACCATCAAATCGGCCGACAAAATCATCGTCCTGGACGAGGGCAAAGTCGTCGGCGATGGCACTCATCGGGAACTTTTGGAGAGTTGCCGGGTTTATCAGGAAATCGCTAGATCGCAATTATCGACGGCTGAATATGCGGCGGAGGTGAGCCATGGAGAATAAGAAACCCACCTCGGCCGGCGCTCGCATGGGTCGCGGCGGGCCGGTCAACATGAATACCGAAAAACCGAAAAATTTCAAGAAATCGATGTTCAAACTTTTGAGATATCTTCGGCCGCACAAGTGGATATTTTTCCTGGCCATTTTGTTGTCGACTGTGGCGGTGGCGTTTAGCATCATCAGCCCGCGAATCTTGGGCAACATGACCAATCAAATCGTGGATGATTTCGTGTCGGTCAAAGTTTACGATAGCATCATGGAAAAACTCCCGGAAGGTGCGAACTTGCCGGCGGGCACGACCGTCAAGGATCTGCTAGAAAAAATGAAACCGGATCAGAATATGGTCGAGCTATCGGAGATGGCCGACAAAATTCCGGCCGCGCAAGTGGACTTGATCGAGAATCTGGATCTGTCCAAAAAACCAGAGTTTCACTACGACAAGCTAGCCGAAATCGGCGGCTTTCTGATCATTTTGTATCTGATCTCGGTGGCGGCGAATTATCTTAGCGGTTGGATTGCCTCGGGCGTTATCATGAAAATCGTGCGCAAAATGCGCGAGCAAATTAGTGGTAAAATCAACCGGCTGCCGATCAGTTATTTTGACAAGCACCAATTTGGCGATACTTTGAGTCGCGTCACTAACGACGTTGACACGATCGGTCAATCGCTGACCCAGGCGCTCAGTCAAGCCATCTCGGCGGTGTTCTTGGCCATCGGGATCCTGGCGATGATGTTCTCGATTTCGTGGCTAATGGCGCTGGTGGCGGTGGCGATCTTGCCGATTAGTTTCGGATTGATCGGCATGGTGGTCAAACGCAGCCAAAGACATTTCAGGAACCAGCAAAACCAATTGGCGGAGCTCAACGGTCACATCGAAGAAACCTACGCCGGGCAAATAGTCGTCAGAGCTTTCTCGGGCGAACAAAAGGCCACCAAAGAATTCGCCGGCATCAACAATCGCCTAAAGGGTAGCACTTGGCGGTCGCAATTTCTGTCCGGTCTCATGATGCCGATGATGCACGTTGTGTCGAACTTTGGCTACGTGGCGTCGGCGGTGCTGGGCGGTTGGTTGGCGCTCAATGGTCGGCTCAACATTGGCGATATCCAGGCCTTCATTCAATACATGGGACAGATCAACCAACCGATAACCCAAGTCGCGCAAATCGCCAATCTGTTCCAATCGACGGCCGCCGCGGCTGAGCGAGTTTTCGTTTTTCTCGACGAAAAAGAAGAACCGACCGAAAGTCCGGACGCTAAAATCCTTTCCAAAATTAGCGGCCAGGTCGAATTTAACAAAATCAATTTCTCCTACGAACCAGGCAAAAAAATCATCCGAAATTTCTCGGCGCACATCAAACCGGGCGCCAAAATCGCGCTGGTCGGGCCAACCGGCGCCGGCAAAACCACCGTGGTCAATCTTTTGATGCGGTTCTATGACATCGATTCTGGCTCGATCAAAATCGATGGCGTGGACATCCGAGACATGAAGCGCAGCGATGTGCGCCGGCTGTTCGGCATGGTGCTCCAGGACACCTGGCTGATTTCTGACACGATCGAGGCGAACCTAAAATACGGTAGTCCCAACATCACCGACCAGGACATGAAAAAAATCGCCAAATTCGCGCACGTTGATCACTTTGTGCGAGCGCTGCCGGCAGGCTACAACACGAAAATTAACGAGGACAGCGAAAACATCTCAACCGGCGAGCGGCAGCTCCTGACCATAGCTCGCGCCATGATGCTAGACGCGCCGATGCTGATTTTGGACGAGGCGACTAGCAACGTTGACACGCGCACCGAAGTCCTAATCCAGGAAGCCATGGAGCGGCTCATGCGCGGGCGGACGACTTTTGTGATTGCTCATCGTCTCTCAACCATCGTGAATTCTGACCTGATTCTGGTGATGCAAAAAGGCAACATCGTCGAACAGGGCACCCATCGGGAACTTCTGGCCAGAAACGGTTTTTATGCCAAACTCTACAACTCGCAGTTTGTGGGAGAATAGCCTCTATACTAAATTACGGGAGATTTTATACCGATCTGAAATATTGCTGACAAGCCACCTTCTTTAATAAGCCGCTCTATATCTCTTTTGGCAAATAATTCACCATTAAAGCTGATGTATACACCGTTATCAAGCCTTTGGGCACAAGCCACGGCGTGCCCTAAATTGAACAGGCCTTCAGAGGGCGTAAAGCCAGAGATTGGGGTTGTTGAACCCGTGAGAATAATTGTCTTTCGTTGGGGGGGGGTTAGTTTTTCATCTATGTATTTGGCTAAGGCATCTATCTTAAACGTACCTGTCGTTATCACCAGTTTATCGTACGGGCTTTTTTCTACTACTTTTAATATTTTTGCAAAATCGGAATTCGTAAGTCTGCGGCTATCCTTAACAAACAGCTCGGTAAATTCTGCGTTCACATAATCGAGTGTCTCAATAAATTCCGGAATAATAGAAGTCTTGTTGGGAACCACGGTGTCATAACGGCGCTCGTAATGAAAATCTATAGTTCCGCCAGTCATAATAAAATGAATTTTTGACTTGTCAACCATGTGCAATAATCTCCTTATCCTTTCTAACAGTTTACCATTTTCAACGTAGAACAGCAAGAGTATCGGAACGGTTGCCAACGCATATGAGAGCAGAGTTCCCACATATATCCCCATAGTTGGATAGAAATAATACACTCCAACTGCGTAACATACAATCGAGATTGAGCCAATCGGTATATATTTCAGCAAGGCATGAAGGTGCATGACACTATACTTTCGGTGCACCATCAGCATGAGTGGCAAGGTTGTGGCGGGGAAAGAAGCAAGTAGTCCTGCCCAAGCTGAACCTGCTACCCCTGCGATAGTAGTGACTGTGGTAATGATTGAACCTGCTACAAGTGCTTTTATAACAATCGATTTAAAAGACGCTCTTACGTTTACCCCTGTTTGCATTTTTCTTATCTGGGTGAAAGGTACTGCTAGGAAGATGATCGCAAGTAGGGCGACTACTATACTAATGCCTAGATTGAATTTAATTTGCTCTAGTAGATAAGCAATGAGTAGAAAAGCAGCTGTTGCCGAGGTGACTGACAAGATCAAGGTGAACTTAGTAAATATCCTGGCTGCCAAATAGTAGGCGCCTATGAAAGCTAGGAATGTAACAATACCCACGATGTTGAATACGGCACTTTGAGAAGCAAATTCTGCGCCATTTTCTAATCCAAAAAAGAATAACGACAGAGCAACACCGACCGGATAACCTGAGAGTACGCTGGCAATTTTGGGATTTATCCTCTCAAACAATTCCGACAGTATGACAACTGAGCTGACGGCAACCGTAAATTTTAGGATAAACATTAGATCAATCATCTGTAGATAATCTGTGCTAGCAGACTCCTTATTCAATACTGGTGCGCACGAGAAGATTTGAACTTCCACGGCCGTGATGGCCACTAGCCCCTCAAGCTAGCGCGTCTACCAATTCCGCCACGTGCGCATATGCAGGCGCCCTTGGCGTCTTGACAGGCGCGGCGTCTACGATAGTTTTCTATCTCGCTCCGCTCTGACAGGCCGCCACGTGCGCATAGCTTACAATGCTTGTATGGTGGGTCTGGCAGGGCTCGAACCTGCGGCCTTGCGAATGTGAATCGCACGCTCTAGCCAACTGAGCTACAAACCCCTGGTGGAGTATGCCGGATTCGAACCGGCCACCTCTTCGCTGCCAGCGAAGCGCTCTAGCCAAATGAGCTAATACCCCGATTGTTAAATTTGTTAAATGGTGGGTTGTGAGGGGCTCGAACCCCCGACCTCCTCGGTGTAAACGAGGCGCTCTAGCCAACTGAGCTAACAACCCCGAATACAAACATTGTAACCGCATTAATTGTACCAAACTAGAGCCAGTCTCGCAAATTTCGCCACAGCAGCAGTCGTTGGACATAAGCACGAAACTTTTGTATAATGCTTGACATGGGTATTTTTAAGAAATCGACCGACGAAACGCCGCACATTGTGGCGCTCGACATCGGCACCGAATACACCAAAGCCCTGATCGCGCGCGTCCGTGGCGACGAGCTCGAAGTCATCGGGATGGGTCGGGCTCGCCAAGAGGTCGGCAACATGTTTGGCGGCGCTATCGCCGACATCACCGGTGTGGTCAAAAACTGTGAAACTGCCCTGGTTCAGGCCGAGGAACAGGCCGGCGTCCAGGCCAAGAAAGTCATCATCGGCATCGCCGGCGAGTTCGTCAAAGGCCTGACCTCGACCATCCGTTACAAAAGACCACAACCCGATCGTGAGTTGGGCGCGGCCGAGATGGAATTGATCATCGAAAAGGTTCAAGAACGGGCAGCCATCAAGGCGCAGAAACAGATCGCCTTTGAGACCGGCAACGCAGATGTCGAGGTCAAATTGGTCAACTCGGCCATCGTCAGCATCCACATTGACGGCTACAAAGTATCAAACCCGATCGGCTTCCAGGGCAAAGACGTCGCCATCCAAATCTACACCGCTTTTGCGCCGATGGTGCACATCGGAGCGCTCGAGCGCACAGCGGTGGAACTCGATCTCGAGCTAGTCGCCGTAGCGGCCGAACCATTCGCCGTGGCGCGGGCGGTGCTCGGCAACGATGCTAACTCGACTTTTACGGCTGTGTTGTGCGACGTCGGCGGTGGATCGACCGACATTGCGGTCATCAACGACGGTGGCGTCGAAGGCACGCGCATGTTCGGCGTGGCGGGGCGCAGTTTCACCAAAACCATCGCTAACGATCTAGATATCGGCTACGAATCGGCCGAAAAACTAAAATTGAACCTCGACGATCCAAAGATCAAACCGGCCGTCAAGAAAACCATCGACGAAGCCGTCGACAAAACGCTCAGCGTCTGGATATCTGGCGTGCAATTGGCGCTCGGCGAGTTCGACGCGATTGATCACTTGCCGAACCGGATTTTGCTGTGCGGCGGCGGTGCGTCTCTTCTGGCATTGGTCGATGCGCTAAAAACCGGCGATTGGTACAAGGAACTACCTTTCACTAGGAAACCGACCGTCCAACACATCAAACCTTCGGACGTCGTCGGCGTGACCGATACAACGGGCGACGTGACTGATCACACCATGATTACGGCTCTCGGGCTGTTGCGCGTTGGTTATGATACAATGATTGGTAGCGAGGACGACAATGGTCTTCGCGATAGATTGAATAGGATTCTAAGAATATGAGCGAGAAAAAGAAATCCGTCGGGTTGAATAGTTCTGACCAAGACAAACTAGTCGGTCGAGACACTATTTACATCGACACCGAGGACGACATCACGTCCATCATCGAAAAAGTCAAAGCCTCCGACAGTTCGGTGTTGGCTCTAGTGCCGCCCAAGCGAACCGGCGTCCTCCAGAGCGTCGTTAGCCTGAAATTGCTACAAAAGACAGCCAAACTGGGTCGCAAGAAAATCGCTCTGATTACTACCGATGCGGCACTGATCGCTCTAGCGGCCGGCCTGCGCATCCCGGTGGCGCGTAACTTGACGACACAGCCCGAACTGCCCGAAGCGCCCGAATTGGACGACAGCGACAGCGATATCATAAACGGCGACGAAATAGCCATCGGCGATTTGGCGCGCGCGACCGATCGTCGCGGCTCAAACGAAAACAAAGAAGTCTCCGCCGCTGTCAAAGCCATCGAAACTGACGATCGCATCAAAAACGATTTAGACGCCGATGGTACGCCGGACGACAAACCAAAACCCAAGAAGCCGCCCAAATCCAAACGCCTGCCGGATTTCAATAGCTTTCGAAAGAAATTGTTTATCTTTGGCTCACTCGGGTTGGCGCTGATAATTTTCTTGGTCTGGGCGATCGTGTTCGCACCGCGCGGCACCATCATTATTACTGCTGAGACTACTTCTAAGGACGTTAACGTCGTCGTTTCGCTGCGGCCAAATGCTGATACTGATATCGAAAACAAAGTCATCAAGCCAACCATCAAACAGATCAAAAAGACCGAAACCATCAATTTCACGGCGACCGGCAGCAAAGAAATCGGCGACAAAGCCACCGGCAAAGTCGAAATCACCAACAAAAGTGGCAATAGCCGCACCTTTAGCGCCGGATCGGCCATTATCGCCTCCGGTGGGCAACGGTTTGTCTTTAACGAAACCATCACCGTGGCTGGTGCCAGCGTCAGCGGCGGCGGCTCGATAGTTTACGGATCGGTCACGACCGCGATAACCGCGGCCAACATTGGCGCGTCCTCCAACATTAGCGGCGGAACCACCTTGTCGGTGACCAACGGCGGTCTCATCACCATCGAAGCCAAGGGCGACTTTACCGGCGGCAGCAGCGAAACCGTCAAAGTCGTCCAAGAATCCGACCTCGATCTAGTGACCGAAAAGCTTAAAAACCAAGGCGACCAAAACAGCATCAAAACCGAACTAGAGGCCGAAATGGGCGACGACGTAGTGGTGCTGAGCGACAGTTTCGTGGCCAACTACGGCGCGGTCAGTAGCAAACCGGCGCTCGGCGAAGCGGTCGAAAATGGCGACCCGCGTGCCACCATGGAGATTACTTATACCATAATTGGCATCGCTGAGGCCGATCTCGAGAACTTGGTCAAAACCGCCATCGGCGAAACCGAGAATCAGAAAATCTACGATAGCGGAGTCAGCAAAATCCAATTTATCAACTTTACAGCCAACGAAAATAGCTACAGCGTGACCATCAAAACCACCGCCCAAGTCGGACCCGATCTCGACAAACGCGAAAAACAGATCAAAGAACGAGCCGTCGGCAAACGATCGGGCGAAATCGTCTCAGACATCGAATCTATCCCGGGCGTCAGCAGCGTCAAAGTCCAGTTCTCGCCGTTCTGGGTCAAAACTGCGCCAGAAGCAGACAAACTAAAGGTGGAATTCGCAGTTAATGAGTAAATCGGGGGTGGTCATTGGTTTGGATGTCGGCGCTGTCCGCGTTGGGGTGGCGCGCGGCGATTTAGCGGTCAAAGTCGCGTCGCCTTTGCCGGCTATACTAAACGACGACCAAATTTGGCGCCGCCTCCAGCAACTAATCGAGAGTAATCACGCCGAAACAGTAGTGGTTGGCCTGCCGCGCGACGCCGCAGGTCTCGAAACCGCACAGTCCAAAATATCACGCGATTTTGCTGAAAAATTATCGAGAACCGTCTCCGCGGCGGTGGTTCTCCAGGACGAGAGTTTGACCTCTAAAATCGCCGAGCAGACTTTGCGGGCGCGGGGCGGGTTCCAGGAGCAAATGCTGCGCGATGGCACACTCGATTCCGAGGCCGCCGCACTGATTTTGGCTGACTACTTAGAAGGAGGCCGATCGTGACATCACCCAAAGCCAACCCACCGAAAAAACCGCGCCACGAAAAACGCCGCAACAAGAAAATCGCCAAATCGCGCCGGCCGTCCTTTGACATTGCTCGTGACTATGTTGAGATGAATTTTGCAGTGTTGATGGAGCCCGAACTGACGCCCAAAGAGCTGAAAAAGAAGCGAAAAAGCGAAGCCAAGGCCGAGAAAAAGGCCGAAAAACAACGCCACCGCGTGCGCAATGCCTTTTTGTCGCTGCTCGGCCTGATTTTTATCGCCGCCGGCGTGGCCTTCTTGTGGTGGAATACGGCGCTCCAACCGGTCAAACCGTTGGCTGACGGCGAGGAAATCGTAACCCAAAAATTCACGGTTTACTCTGGTGACACCACTGACGAAATTGCGGCGAACTTGCAAAAATTTGGTTTTATCAGGAGCGAGCTAGCTTTTCGTATCTATTGTCGCTTAAACGGCATCATAATCCAGGCCGGCGAACACCAACTCAGCCCCAGTCACTCAACCCAAGAAATCGCCGAAATCTTGACCGAAGCCTTGGCCAAAGAGATCGAAATCCAAATACCACCGGGTCAGACTTTGGATCAATTGCGCGGCGTTCTGCTCAAAATCACGGATGAAAACGAGAATCGAATCTATAGCAACGCCGATATTGATGCGGCCTACACGGCCGATTATAATAGCTCGCTGTTCGACGGTCGCCCCAAAGATCTGCCCGCCAAAACTCGCCTCGAGGGTTACATTTACCCCGATACTTATCGCATTTACCAGGACGCGCCGTTAGAGGATTTGGTCAAGAAATCGCTCAAACGATTCGAAGAAGTCGCGGCCGAAAACGATTTGACGACTCAATTCGCGGCGCGCGGTTTGAGCTTTTACGAGGGTCTAATACTAGCCTCAATCATCGAAAAGGAAGTCCCCAGCGCCACAGATCGCAAAATGGTGGCCGGCGTGTTCTTTAACCGCCTAGCGGTCGGCGAACCATTGGGCGCCGACGCCACCTATAAATACGCCTTCACGAGAGGACTCTGCGCGGTTGACGGCCCCTCTTGTGACTCGGCCTACAACACGCGCAAACACGGCGGTTTTCCACCTGGCCCGATCTCGAACGTGAATTTGACGGCGTTGGTGGCGGTAGCCGAACCGACTGATCATGATTACTTTTATTACGTCTCTGGTGACGACGGCACGAATCACTTTTCGAGGACTCTAGCGGAGCACGAGGCTAACATCGCGGCTTACTGTCACGAACTGTGCCGCTAGACTTGACACGAAAGCCTTAATTTGATACAATGTATAGCGCTCGGTGTCAATATCGAGCCCTTATGAAGAATAGTAAATCAGTTGCGAAATCCAAGCGATTTCATCTCAAGGTGTCGAGTTTTGCGGTCTATGCCGGCGTGCTGCTGGTGTTGGTTGTTCTTGCGATGTCCGGCTACAAATCGCCGAATGTCGAAGCCGAAAAACAAGCCGCCATCAGCCAGCCAATCACGACGACCGGTGTTACGGCGCCTGTGACGACGTTAGACGACGTCAAATCAGCCAATTTAGCCGCCAACGTGGCTTCCTCGGCCAATTTGTCGGTGGCTGATAGCGTCTACAACCAATCGATCTCGGTGAGTACGAGTGCTGATCTTGGCCAGTACAACGCCACCGTCGCTAGTAGAGCCCAAGCGGCCGATCTAGCGGCCACGAGCGTGTTGGCTTCTTACACAGTAGTCGAAGGCGACACCGCCAGCTCCATAGCCGACAAATTTGGCGTGTCAACTCAAACTATTAGCTGGGCGAATAATCTAACGGGCGACGCTGTGGCGGTCGGTTCCACTGTGGTGGTGCCGGCGGTGGACGGTGTGGTTTATACGGTCAAAGCCGGTGATGATTTGAGCGGTATCGCCGCCAAGTACAAATCCAACCTCGACAGCATTATCATGGTCAACGACCTAGACGACGCGACGGCGGCGACTGACACCAAACTACTCTTGCCGGACGGCGTTTTACCGGAAAACGAACGGCCGGGCTATCGGGCACCGGTGAGGGCGACTTCGAACTCGAATCGCGAAAACGGTGGCCGCAGCTCGATGTTTGTGCCAGTTTCGGGCGGCAACCGCTACGCTTATGGTTACTGTACTTGGTACGCCTATAACCGCCGAGTGCAATTGGGGCGGCCAATACCGAGCAACCTCGGTAACGCCAACAGCTGGGCTAGCCGAGCTCGCGCCGCCGGTTATCTAGTCAATCGCACGCCGGCGCCGGGCGCAATCTTTCAAACCGCCTCTGGTTATGCTGGGCACGTTGGCATTGTCGAACGCGTTAACCCCGATGGCTCGATCTTTGTCTCTGAGATGAACAACCGAGCTTACGGTGGCTGGGGCAAAATTAGCACCCGAACTATCTATAATCCGGGCGATTATTATTACATTCACTAATCTGTAAAATGTCAAGAAGCGTCTCGCCACGAAGGCGCTTTTTTGATACAATGATGCCATGTTTATCGATGTAGCCAAAGTTTTAGTGGCGGCCGGCAACGGCGGCAACGGCGTGGTGTCTTTTCGCCACGAAAAATTCGTCGACAAAGGCGGCCCCGACGGCGGTGACGGCGGCCGCGGCGGCAACGTGGTTTTTGTGGCCGACCCGAATGTCAACACCCTGATGGATTTTCGCTACAAACCGGAACTGCGCGCCAAAGACGGCTGCACCGGCGCCAAACGCAACCGACGCGGCGCAAATGGCGCTGATCTGGTCGTGAAAGTTCCGGTCGGAACGATTGTTCGACGAGCTGGCGACGCGGATGAAATCCTGGCCGACCTGATCGAGCCCGGCCAAGAAGCGGTCATCGCCCACGGCGGCGCCGGCGGTTTTGGCAACGCTCATTTCAAATCGTCGACCCGCCAAGCCCCGCGCGTGGCCGAGCTGGGCGAAAAAGGCGAGAAATTCGAGGCCGTTTTAGAGCTGAAACTTTTGGCCGATGTCGGGCTGGTTGGCTTTCCGAACGCTGGCAAATCGACGTTTTTATCAGTGGTGACGAGCGCCAAACCGGAAATCGCCGACTATGCTTTCACGACGCTGACGCCGAATCTGGGCGTGGCCGACATCGACGACTCGTCTCTGTTGGTCGCCGACATTCCCGGCCTGATCGAGGGCGCTTCCGAGGGCAAAGGCCTGGGCGACGCTTTCCTGCGTCATATCGAGCGTACCTCTGTTATTTTGCATTTGATCGACGTTTTGAGCGACGACGTGGCCGATTCGTACAAGAAAATTCGCGCCGAGCTCACGAAATACTCACCCCTGTTAGCCGCCAAACCAGAGATCATCGCCTTGACAAAAATCGACGCCGTTGACGATGAAATCGTCGCCATGCAATCGACGGCGCTCCAGAACGTCACACAAGAGCCTATTTACGCGATTTCGTCAAGTGCGCACAAAAACGTGGCCGAAGTGCTACGCGCGCTCCTAGAGGCTGTCAACGCCGCTAAAACGCAAAAAACAGCCGTCACCCCGCGCGCAGTCGAGGAATCCATGCCGATCATCTCGCTCTCTGACAAACAGCTTGACGAAGCCTGGTCGGTTGAGAAACAGGGCGAAATTTATGTCGTGACAGGGTCAAAGATAGAGAAGTTCGCCGCTCGCACCGACTTTGACAACCCCCACGGCATCAACCGCCTGCGCGATATCATGCGCAAAATGGGCATCACGCACGAACTAGAGCGCCAAGGCGCCACGCCCGATAGCCTGATCCGCATCGGCGATAGTGAGTTCACTTTGCTAGAACGGTAGCTTGCAGCCACAAACCCCCTCATGCTACAATGGAATCATGAGTGAATCCGCAGTCATAGATTATCTGAAAAACGCGCCGCTCGCGAAACTTGCGAAAGTTGCGCGGATTGTTGATCAGCGTTTGGCTAAGAGCAAAACCGACGCAGCAATTGCTGAGGGTCGCCAGGATATCAAAAACAACAAAATCCACACCGAGGCCGAAGTCGACCGCTTGCTCGCGGATAAGTTTGGAATCTGAATGAAAATTATTTACACCGCTCGCGCCGAACGCGATTTGCTGGCGTTGGGTGATTATCTGTTACAAAATGATTTTGCTATGACGCCACTCATCAAGATTCGTGACAAAATTCGAATGCTAAAAACCATGCCGCAGCTCGGCCGCAAGTACGATGAAACTGCGCGACAAATAACAGTTCTGCGAAAGAACGTAGTTTATTATGAAATCCAAGGTGACGCGATTTTCATTCTTCATATCAGTATTGGGCGGCAAGAAAAAGGATTGTGACCAACATATCGCCCCTCCGCGCCAACGGCCATAAGCCTTACGCTAACACAAAACTTTCTTCTACCAGAATAAAAATCTTGAGTCTCTAGATCTCGGTGGTTTCTTTAGACTCAGATTTTCTCTGATGTTTGATCACCACGATTAGCAACGCTAGCATCAGTCCCAAAATAATCACGCCTACGATTGACGCAACAATTATCGGCATCAAAGCCAAGGTATCATCCTCCGCGGTTTCTTCTGTAGCATCTGCAACAGGCGACGAATCTAATGAGGCTGGCGCATCATCGTTTGCGGTAATTATTACCCCTATCCGATATGTGTTGTCTACATAGCTTCCACTGACAGCTTCGGCCGCAGTCTCAGTTTCAGCGAAAATGACGGCAGATTGGTAACCGATTTCGATGTCAGAGGGCACATTGACGACAAATTTAACCTGGGCGGTTTCGTCTGGTTCGAGTGGGATGTTCTCGACTATCTCACCGGGCAGAAAAGTCCTGACCGTTCCCGCGATTGTGACCGATTCGATCTCAATCCATCTCGAGATGAGAGTACTATTCTTCTGTGTGCCAAAGTCAGAAACTCCATCGGTTTCACTGTACGGCGACACATATAACTTAAACGAAAAAGCAACATCTCCTCGGTTGATAACCTCGAATGTGTCCTCTGACGTTTTGTTCGCTTCGAGGTCGATAGTGATCCGCGCCGGTTTTATCGTCATGATTGGGCTGGTTGCACTGACGACGCCCGAGCCGAGGGATAACAAACCCATAAAGGCCAACGCGACGGCAACAAATCTCAACTTCATACAACCAATTATACTACTTTGTGATAAAATAAGGAAGTGAAACCATCCCAAACCTTCTTTTTCTATGACCTCGAAACTTCCGGTCTGTCCGGGCGATACGACCGCATTATGCAATTCGCCGGCCAGCGCACCGACATGGATTTGAACCCGATCGGCGAGCCGATCAATTTGCTAGTCAAACTGACCGACGATATTTTGCCGTCGCCGGACGCTATCATGATCACCAAAATCACGCCGCAACGAACCGTCCAGGACGGCATTTCCGAAGCCGAATTCGTGCGCCGATTCACGGCCGAAATCACCACGCCCGGCACGATTATCACCGGTTTCAACAACGTCCGTTTCGACGACGAATTCATGCGCCATGCGCTGTGGCGGAATTTCCACGATCCGTACGAGTGGTCGTGGGCGGACGGGCGATCGCGCTGGGATTTGCTCGACGTGGTGCGCTTGGTGCGGGCGCTGCGCCCCGATGATATAAATTGGCCATTTAATACAAAGGACGGCAAGAAAATCCCGACCGTCAATTTGGTCGACATGGCGCGGGCGAACGGATTCGAGAACGAAAGGGCACACGACGCGTTGGCTGATGTTGAGACGCTGCTGAGACTGGCCAAACTTTTAAAGGAAAAACAGCCAAAAATGTGGGATTATTTGCTGAAAAATCGTGACAAAAAAGCAGTCGCCAAGTTGGTAAATCCGAGCGAGCCGAGAGCCTTTGTTTACGCTAGCGGCCGCTATCCGGCCGAGTTCGAAAAGACCACCGTCGCCTGGCCGCTCGCGCCGGCCAAAAAACCGGGCGCGGTGATCGTCTATGATCTGCGCGTCGATCCCGCGAGCTGGGCGGATAAAAGTTTGAAAGAGTTAGAAAAAATCGCCAATGCGTCCTACGAGGAGCGAAAAAGCGAAAATTTCGCGCCATTGCCGGTCAAGGAGCTCGGGCTAAACCGCTGTCCCGCCGTGGCGCCGATCGGCACGCTCGACGCGGCGGCCAAAAAACGTTTGGGACTCGACATGAAAAAGGTCGAGGCGAACTTTGATTATCTAAAGGAAAATCGCGGGTTGGTCGACAAATTGGTGGCGGCCGTCGGTTCGCGTCCCGATTTCGCCACCGCGCCGGACGTCGAAGGTCAACTCTACGACAGCTTCACGCCCGACGCCGACCGCGCGCGAATTCGTGCCGTGGCCGCCATGAACGCCGAAGATTTAGCAGATTTCCACCCAACTTTCACCGACGAACGCTTGCCGGAATTGTTGCTACGTTACAAGGCGCGCAACTTCCCAACCTCCTTGAGCGAAGAGGAGCGCGCCGAATGGGAAATCCACCGCGCCGCCAAATTCCAACGCGAAATTCCGAAATTCATGGAGAGCCTGACGCGCCTCGCCCAGGCGCCGAATACGGACGATTTCTTACTCCAAGAACTCCAACTCTGGGCAGAATCGATCGCGCCGATGGTGGATTAGGGTTGCTTTTTCAAAACAAATGTAATACAATTGTAGTCATAAAGAAAGGAAAACTATGACTACCGCAGTAAAAAGTATTCGCCTGAACGCTGACGAGATGAAATTACTCGAAACAGCAGCGCAATTTTACGGCATGAGCGTGCCAAAATTCTTAAAATTTTCTGCTAAAAAACAGGCCGAGGACGCGCTCGACGTAGCGATAGCCGAAAAAATCCTCAGCGAAGACAATAGCCGCATTAGCTGGGATGAATTTGCCAATGAATTTTTGAGCAAAAAAAATGATAGTTTACCAAGTTGAATTCAAAGTAACTTTTATCAAAAGTCTACGCAAAATCAGTAGCGTCGATCGGACGCGAATCGAAAAGTGGATTGTCAAAAACCTGCACGACACCGCGAATCCGCGCGCCCAAGGCAAAGCGCTGACGGGAAACCTCAACGGACTGTGGCGCTATCGTGTCGGTAAATATCGAATTATTGCGCAGATCCGCGACGCAGAATTGATTTTATTAATGATCGATGTCGCAAATCGCGGGCAAGTTTACAGGAATAGATGAACTATGGCAGAATCGATCGCGCCGATGGTGGATTGATGTGTTAAAATATAAGCACTGAAACACGACCGGAACTGGAATGTACCGGTCGTGTTTCAGTTTATTGCGAATCTCATAACTTGAACCCAGCCATCATATTCTGGAACTCCTGGCGGCTGGTGTTGCAACCTGTTTGGACGAGCATGAGAGAAAATGGTTTGGCTGCGATAAAGGCAGTGCCGGGATGTTTGGTCATGTCGGACATAAAACTCTTAACCGCGTTCTCTTTCTGGCCAGCATCGTATAATTCGAGTGCACGTTTAATCGCCCAGTTTAAATGTTCGCGAGGCGTCGTCTCGGCAGTCTCTGCTTCTCCTCCGACATCTGGGCTCATCAAAACCCTCGCACCAACAGCGTCCGCGACCTCATGAATAGGTCCACCATGTCTCGTTGGATCAGAAGAGTTTTCCATTTATTCTTTCCCCATTTCTGATTGACTTTGATAACATCGCCGGAATCCCGTCAACCAAAAAGGACACCGCGAGGTGTCTTACTTCCGTTCACAACCGAGGCATAGCCCAAATCGTTTACGCGGTGCCCATTGCCGGTCTATGCGTAAACGTGGTTGTGTAAAAGTAAGACTCTTGCATTGTACTACAATTTCTTCTACATGACAAGCTGGACTTTTTTGTCTAAACGGTGTATAATGCCTCGGTTATGTCGGAGAAAGTCATCAGGGTTCGCGGCGCGCGCGAACATAATCTAAAGAACATCAATGTCGAGATTCCGCGCGATAAATTTGTCGTCATCACCGGTCTCAGCGGATCGGGCAAATCTTCTTTGGCATTCGATACAATTTACGCCGAAGGCCAGCGTCGCTACGTCGAATCGCTCAGCTCCTACGCCCGGCAATTCTTAGGCCAGATGGAAAAACCCGACGTTGACCAAATCGATGGCCTCAGCCCGGCTATCTCGATCGATCAGAAATCGGCCAGTCGGAATCCGCGCTCGACGGTGGCGACAGTGACAGAAATCTACGATTATTTACGATTATTGTTCGCGCGTATCGGCATCCCGCATTGTCCGGCCTGTGGCCGCGAGGTTCAGCGCCGCACGCCGCAAGCGATTATTGATGAGATCATGAATCTCGAAGGGCGACGCGTCTACATCGGCGCGCCTCTGGCTAAGCAAAAGAAAGGCGAATTCGCGCACATTCCTGATCAATATATGGCTAAGGGATTTGCCCGCGCCCGCGTCGACGGCGTGATTTATGCGCTCGATGAGTGGCCAGAGCTCGACAAGCAACACAAGCACGACATCGAACTCATCGTTGATCGTTTGGTCATTCAACCGGACGCGATTTCGCGCATCACCCAATCGGTCGAAACGGCGCTCGAACTCGGCGGCGGCACGGTCGAAATAGTCGAGTTAAGTTCAGACGCGGTCGCTGCCTCGCGTAACATTTCTTCCGAATCGGACTTGACGCGAAAAATGTCATACACTGGTCGTCCGTCAGAACCGTCGCAGAGCGACGAACCTGTCGGCGACGTCAGGAATATACATTTTTCGACATCAAATCTGGTAAATGATTCAGAAGAAAGTCACGCGGGCGCGCTTGCTAGTGAGATTATTCATGTCTTTTCCACTTCTTACGCTTGCGTCGACCACCCCGACGAGCAGATTCCCGAGCTCGAGCCGCGGCTGTTTTCTTTCAACGCGCCGTTTGGGGCTTGTCCGATTTGCACCGGTCTCGGTTCGCGGTTGGAGGTTGATCCCGACCTTGCTCTGAACTTGAATTTGACTATCGCCGAGGGGGCGATTCGGCCGTTCAATCGCGTCAACGTCGATGCTTGGTGGATGAAGAAATTGGCGGCGGTTGGTCAAAAACACGGTTTTGATCTGCGCACGTTGGTGAAAGATCTGTCTGATGACGCCAAGCAGAAAATCCTCTATGGCACGGGCGCGCAGAAATACACCGTGACGCTCGGCAACGGTCGCGATTATGATACGACGTACGAGGGCGTGATTCCGAATCTGGAGCGGCGCTGGAAGGAGACCGATAGCGATTTCATGCGGCGCGACATTGAGCGTTTTATGCGTGAGCGCGAATGTATGGTTTGTCACGGCACGCGTCTCAAACCGGTCGTGGCCGCCGTCACTATCCAAGGTCTAAGCATCGTCGACATTTGTAATCTCGGTGTTGATGATGCGCTCGATCTGTTCAAGAATAAAATCAAGTTGACCGAACAAGAGGAATTTATTGCTCGCCAAATTTTCAAAGAAATCATCGCCCGACTCGGTTTCATGAGTGATGTCGGGTTGGATTATCTCGAGCTCGGGCGCGCGGCTAATACGCTGAGCGGCGGCGAAGCGCAAAGAATCCGCCTAGCTACCCAGATCGGTAGCGGCCTGCAGGGCGTCCTTTATGTCTTGGACGAGCCGTCGATCGGCCTGCATCAACGTGACAATGAGCGGCTGATCGCCACGCTCAAACATCTGCGCGATCTCGGCAACACGGTTTTGGTGGTCGAACACGACGAGGAAACCATTCGCGGCAGCGATTATTTGCTCGACATCGGGCCGGGCGCGGGCGAACACGGCGGCAAAATTGTGGCCGAAGGCACGCCGGCCGAAGTCGCCAAAAATCCCGATTCGATCACCGGTCAATATTTGAGTGGCAAGAAAAAAATCGCCGTGCCAAAGAAACGCCGCACCATCGACCCGAAACGTCAATTGATCATCCGCGGCGCGCGCGAGCATAACCTGAAAAAGATCGACGTGGCTTTTCCGCTGGGCGTCCTGAACGTTGTGACCGGTGTTAGCGGCTCGGGCAAATCGACGTTGGTGAACGACATTTTGAGCAAGGAACTAGCGGCTCGTCTCAACCGCGCTCAGGCTGTGGCCGGGGCGCATGAGAGCATCGAGGGCATCCAATTCCTAGACAAAGTCATCACCATCGATCAATCGCCGATCGGTCGCACACCGCGCTCGAATCCGGCGACTTACACCGGAGTTTTCACGGCAATTCGCGAGCTGTTTGCGGTCACGCCCGAGGCCAACATTCGCGGCTACAAAGCCGGTCGGTTTTCTTTCAACGTGCGCGGCGGTCGCTGCGAAAATTGCCAAGGCGACGGCGTCATCAAAATCGAGATGCATTTTCTACCCGACATTTATGTGACCTGTGAAGAATGCAAAGGCAAGCGCTACAATCGCGAGGCGCTCGAGATCAAATACAAAGGCAAAACCATCGCCGACGTGCTCAAAATGACGGTCGAAACCGCGGCCGAGTTTTTCAAAAACGTGCCGGCCGTGGCGCGGAAATTGGACACTTTGGTCGAGGTGGGCTTGGGCTACATCACGCTCGGCCAACCGGCCACGACATTTAGCGGCGGCGAAGCCCAGCGCATAAAACTAGCCACCGAATTATCGCGCCGCGCCACGGGAAAAACTCTCTATATTTTGGACGAGCCGACGACCGGCCTGCACGCCGACGACGTCAAACGTCTGCTGGCGGTGCTAAACGCCCTGGTCGAAACCGGCAATTCAATGATCATTATCGAGCACAACGTCGACGTTATCAAATGTGCCGACCACATCCTCGACCTCGGCCCGGACGGCGGTTTGAATGGCGGCTACGTCATCGCCAAAGGCACGCCCGAGGAAGTGGCGGAGGTCAAGAAATCTTATACTGGGCAGTATCTGAAACAAACATTAAAACTCTGATTATGACTGCAGGAACGGTTCCTGCAAACGAAACGATTCTATATTCTATACTGGACAATATTTAAAAGTTGTGCTACGATATTAACAATATGAGAACCAGACCGGGGTTTGAGAGTGATGCGGATTATGAAGAGTGGCTGCGAGATTCCGGAACACCCCCGGGAGATTTTTTGGACAGTGTTCTTGCTGATTTTGATGCAAATTCTTACCCGCTCGATTTCGAAGAATATCTAAAGCTATATCGCCAGCGTATGGGGGGGGGGAACGAACAGCGGTATCAACTGTTATGGGTATGCGCTAGGGACTACAACTGAAGCATGGCAGACAGGGTCATTAGATATATTTAGATTCCCAGGGTCAGCTGCTGCCGGGCACTCTTTAAGATACGAGATACCCCCTGGAGGTTTGACGGACGACGCAATAATGAATAGGTTCATCGCGGATATAGGCTTTTTTGGGTTTGCAATTTCAACTTCCGCAAAAGCTATGCAGGTTGTAATGTGTGTTCAGCATGATCCAGACGACGGGGGCTTCAATGGCTTTCACGTTGCTCGACGTGATCGATGTGGAAGATGGTCTCACAAGCCAGGTTGGGTGGGGGCTCCCGAACGCATCGAAATAGTTGGTGGTAGGGTAGGTCGCTTTTCTGTCATAGGGCAAGTAGGCATAACCAGATAGGGGACTTGCAAGCTCCGTCCTTGCAAAAGGAAAGACAAGGGCTGCAGGAATGGTTCCTGCAAGCGCTGACGCCATCTTTTCAGGGTTGATCATTTAGAATTATTGTGATATAATATTAGCATGATTGAAGTGCGAAGAGCCACCCGGACTACAGAACAAGGGACGCTTTTTGCGGAGCATGTTCTTGAGCGGGGGGGGGTAGAGTATCAAATTGATATCACCGCTCTGATCTCTTTAAAAGAAAAGGTAGGTAGTGAGGCCAAGTCGTACATAGATGACCTGGTTGAGATATTACGATGTGTCCGGGAAGAGCGCAGCATGATGTTTGCCGATGAGGATGAGTATTTCTTGAAAATAATATTTTTCGAAACGATAGGAGCAGTTAAAGATCGTCACGATCAAAGTGCAATCCTTAATTTTTTCAGATCATATATGAGCAGTGACGATGAACCACCGGATGCACCCGGTCGCCTAGTACCGCATGTTGTTACAAGCAATCGCGATCCAAATAAAAGATCTACAACAAAGCATCCTGCTGCTCAGACTGCATTACAACTCGCAGGTGCAGGAGGCTTACCTATGAGGCGAAAACCACCCAAAGGTGATCGCGCCCTTGCTTACAAGGACTAATTACAATTGCAGGAACCGTCCCTGCAAAGAAACGCAACAAAACAAAACAACACAATAACCTCAATGGATAATATTCAACAGACGTGATACAATAGAATAACCATGAGGAAATACGCCATCTTTTTTGCTCGTTGGGTGTTGACGTCGCTCGGTCTCTGGATCGTGGTGCGTCTTTTTGGGCACGAAGCCGATGTCACTGTCGCGCAGTCGGTCGCTACTTTCTTGTTGGCTGGCCTGATTTTTGCGTTCATTAATTCGATCTTAAAACCGGTCATCACCACTTTGTCGCTGCCGTTCGTTTTGGTCACGCTGGGGCTGTTCATGCTGATCATCAATGGCCTGATGGTTTGGCTGACGATTGCTCTGTCGCCGAATCTCCAAATGACTTTTGGTTGGGCGATCGTTTCCGGAATCGTCCTAAGTCTGGTAAACTATTTAATGAGTGAGATCGATGATATAGGGATTAAGGAGAAGAAATAATGGAAACGCTTCAGGAAATTTTACCAACCATAACGATCGTTAGCGCGGCTTTGATGGTGTTGATGATCCTTTTGCAATCGCGCGGCGCCACGCTCGGGGCTGGTTTTGGCTCGAGTGGCGAGCTATTTACGACGCGGCGCGGCCTCGAAAAGAACTTATACGAAACAACGATTGTCGTAGCGGTAATCTTCGTCCTGTCGATCGTGACCAATTTAATTTTAGGTTAAAATGGCCAAAGAAGAGACCGTTTCCAAAGAAACAGCGACCGACCAGCCGGCCGAGAAAAAGTCGCTCAAAGAACGTTGGCATAGGATCAAACCAACCAAACGTAACGTCGATCGTGGCCAACGCGCGCTAAGTAGGCACATCCGCAAATTCCTGGTTCGGCGCTGGGACAACTTGCGGTTAGCGCGCCGCGAAGTCATCGGTTGGTTAGTTTTGGTGGCGGTGCTGGTGATGATCGGCTGTCTCCAAACGCTCCTCTACACGCGCGGCACAGAAACCACCGCGGCGGTTGATGGCGGGACTTATGCCGAGGGCATCGTTGACAAAATAGTCACCATCAATCCGCTCTACACTGTGACCGACGGCGAGCGAGCGGTGTCGAGTTTGATCTACGCCGGTTTGCTCGGTCTCGATGAAACGGGGCGTCTGCGTCCGGAGCTGGCTACTTCGTATTCGATTAGCCAGGACGGCAAGACATACTCAGTCAAATTGCGCGATAACGTCAGGTGGTCGGATGGTCAGAATTTTACGGCCGACGATGTGGTGCTGACGGTCGAGCTGATGAAAAATCCCACTGTCGGGTCGGCGCTGCTGAGCACTTGGAAAAACATCGAGGTCAAGAAAATTGATGATAGCGAGGTGGCTTTCACGCTGCGGAGTGTCTCGTCGTCGTTTCCTTTTGCGCTCAATTTTGGCATTTTGCCAGCGCACATTATGAAGGAAATCAAACCGACGGACATCCGAAATACTTTTAATGACAATCCGGCCAAAGTGGTTGGCACCGGCGCGTTCGTCTTTCGCGGCGAGGAAGCGCTAGCTAACGGCCAGACCGTGCTGCGGTTGGCGGCCAACGACCGCTATTTTCGCGGCGCGCCGCGCATCAACAACATGACCATCCAAACTTACGCCACGAGCGAGGATTTGTTAAAGGGATTTATAGCAAACGAAATTAGTGCGGCCGCGGATCTAGGCACGCGCGAGGCGGCCTTGGCGCTAAAGCAATCGGGCACGAATCTGATCCAGACGCCGCTCGGCGATGGGGTTTTCGCCATGTTCAATAACAAAGGCGAAATCACGAGCGACCTAGCCGTGCGCGAAGCCTTGCGCCTCGGCATCGATCGATCGGCCGCGCGCTCGGCGGTCACCGACCAGGTCGATGATGGCGCCGAATTGGCAACGGTTTCGGCGCTCGAAACGCCGCTCTTGCCGAACCTCGTCTACGGCGTCGCTCAATTAAGACAACCCGACTATGACCTCGAGGCGGCCGCCGAAAAATTAGACGCGGCCGGCTGGAAATTGGACGATAACGGCCAACGCGTCAAGGACGGCCGACCGTTGACGCTGAGCGTCGTCACGGTTCGAGATACCGACTACGAACCAGCCGCCCAAAACCTAGCCGAACAGTGGCGTCGGCTCGGCATCGAGATCGATTTCACCGCGGCCGATCCGTCGAGCGCCCAACAAAACTATTTCATTCCGCGCTCTTACGACGTTTTGGTTTACCAGCTCCACCTCGGCGCCGACCCCGACGTGGCGGCTTATTGGGCGTCGTCCCAGGCCACCGCGCGCGGTTTGAACTTTGCTAATTATAACTCGACTTTGGCTGATCTCGCTCTGACCAACGCGCGAACTCAATTGAATCAGGAGAGGCGGAATGCCCGCTACGTGGACTTTGCCAAGCAATGGCTAAAAGACGCGCCAGCCATCGCTCTCTACCAACCGATGTATTATTACTTGACAGACACCGGAGTCCATAGCTTGACGGTCGACGACGTCATTTTCGACAACATATCACGTTTCTCGGGCGCCCGCGATTTCACGGTCAACATCGGCAAAGTTAAAACCACGCCCTAGGTGTGTGATACTATGATAAAATGGGAAGCATGAGCATCAAATACGATGGCCCAGTGATTCTGGTGGTGATGGACGGCTATGGGCTGAGCGATAACGAAAACGGCAACGCCATCATGGCGGCGCACAAACCGACCTTGGATCGCATCTCGGCCGAGTATCCGATGCAGAAACTAAAGGCGAGTGGTACGGCCGTCGGGCTGCCGAGCGACAGCGATATTGGCAACTCCGAAGTCGGTCACAACGCCATGGGCGCCGGGCGGATTTACGCCCAGGGCGCGCGGTTGGTCAATGAGGCGATCGAGTCGGGCGCGATGTTCAAGGGCAAAGTCTGGCAAGAACTGATCGACAACGCGAAAAAGAATCATACCTTGCACTTCGTCGGTTTACTCAGCGACGGTAATGTGCATTCTAATATCAATCATCTTTTCGCCATGCTCGACGAAGCGGCGCGCGAGGGCGTACAGAAAGTCCGCGTGCACATCTTGCTCGATGGCCGCGATGTCGAACCACAAAGTGCCTTGAAGTATATTGATGAATTAGAAAAGAAACTAACCGAGATAAATTCTAAGACTTGTCATTCCGAACTTGTTTCGGAATCTACTATAAATCCAGACGAGACCCTGAAACGAGTTCAGGGTGACAATTTGCCTTTCGACTACCAAATTGCCGATGGTGGCGGACGTCAACAAATAACAATGGATCGATATGAAGCCAACTGGCCGATGGTCGAGCGCGGCTGGAATTTGATGACCGGCCAAAACCTTGAAAGTTTCGAGAGCTTTAACTCGGCACGCGAAGCCGTAGAAAAATTTTATCGTGAAAATCCGAACGGCACCGACCAGGACACCCCGCCGTTTTATGTGGCGGGTTCCCAGGGCGCAATCATGCCCGACGATAGCGTCATTCTGTTCAATTTCCGCGGTGATCGGGCGATTGAGATTTCCGAGGCTTTTGAGAGCGGCTCGGACTTTGATAAATTTGATCGCGGCGCTGGTTTTGAAAATGGTTTCAAAAATTTCGCCTCACTACTCGAATACGATAGCGAAAAGCATATCCCGAAAAATTTCCTGGTGGCGCCGCCGGAATTCACGCACACTTTGGGCGAGGAAGTCGCCAAGGCCGGCCTGCGCCAACTAGCGATTTCCGAGACGCAAAAAATCGGCCACGTGACGTACTTTTTCAACGGCAATCGGGCGGCCAAATTCAACCCCGACCTCGAGGACTACGTGGAAATCCCGTCCGATCGCGTGCCATTCGACACCGAGCCGGCC
>WQXA01000004.1 GCA_009785095.1 Candidatus Saccharimonadota bacterium
AGATTCCACGGTTGCGGCAAACATGACGACGCCAGTTGATATTAGTCACATGGAGTAAATATGGATAGACCGAAAATCTCCCGTGCGCAGTGGCTGGTTTTCGGACTGTTTCTGGTTCTGGTCGTCTTTTTGGGGCGACTGTTTTATATCCAAGTAATCGAACATGATAAATATATTGCTCAGGCCGACCAAATGCAAATTAGCAAACGCACCATCAACCCAACGCGCGGCGAGTTTTTTGTGCGTGATGCGGATGGTACATTGGCGCCGCTAGTTTTGAATCAGACGGTTTATACCGTGTTTGCTGATTCGACCCAAGTGAAGGATGTGAGAGAAGTTCGTGACTTGGTGCAGAAAGTTGCCGGCGGTCAGGCTATCAATGACAATTTCGATAAGCTCGATAACTCGAGCGCGCAATACATTGTGCTAGCTCGCCAAGTATCTCACACGCAAGCGCAGCAAATCCACGAGGCTGATTTGGCCGGTGTCGGTCTGCAGGCCACCTCGCGGCGTGTTTATCCCGAGGGGAATTTGGCGGCGCAAGCGCTCGGTTTCGTCAATATTGACGGCCAAGGCCAATACGGGCTAGAACAATATCTCAATCGGGAGCTAGCTGGCCAGCCGGGACTTTTGCAATCGGTCACCGATGTGCGTCACATTCCTTTGACTATCGGAGTGCATGATGTGTCGATTCCGGCCAAAAATGGCACCGATTACGTTCTGTCGATTGATCGCGGTGTACAGATGAGTGCGGAGCGGGCTCTAAGGGAAGGGCTCAAAAGAGTCAGCGCCACCAAGGGCAGCGTGGTGGTGATGGAAGTAAACACCGGTCGGGTGATGGCCATGGCCAACTTGCCGTCCTATGAACCGGCCAACTACAACAAAGTCACGGACGTATCGGTGTTCCAAAACACCATCACCATGCAGCCGTATGAACCTGGATCGGTCATCAAACCATTCACGATCGGTGCCGCCATGGACGTCGGCTCGATCAGCCGCAGTTCAACTTTTCATAATACCGGTTGCGTGATGATAGCGGATGCTAAAATTTGTAATCTCGATCGTACGACCGACGGCCGGACGCTCGACGTGAATGAAATTTTGCGTTATTCGTTGAACACTGGCGCAATTTGGTCTTTGGAACAGATGGGCGGCGGCGATATAAATTTGACAGCGCGCCAGCGACTTTACGATTATTTTACTGATAATTATCGCTTTACAAAAAAGACCAACGTTGAAATTAGCGGCGAAGCCACCGGCACAATTATGAAGCCCGACAGTCCCAACGGCGCCAAAGTTACTTATTCTAATATGACATTTGGACAAGGTCTGAACGTGACAATGATCCAAGTCATCGCGGCTTTCTCGGCTGCGATTAACGGCGGGACTTATTATCAGCCGACCTTGATTGTCGGTACGATCAACCAAAACGGCGAGTTGGTCGAGCATAAACCAAAAGCCATAGCCACCGAAGTGTTAAAACCCGATATTTCAAAGAATCTCAAAGAAATGTTAAGAGCGATAAGAGCGGAAAGTACTTATACATCAGGGGTCGATAGAGGATATTATGTCGGCGGCAAAACCGGTACGGCAGAAACGGTCAACCCACTAACCGGCAAGTACGGCGGGCAAACTATCGGTTCGTACCTCGGCTTCATCGGGGACGAGACAGGAGAGCCAAAATATGCGATAATGGTACGGGTGGATGATGGTCATGTGGCCGCTGGATCAACCACTGGTTCGGCCGCCGCGCAACCGATCTTTAATGAAATTAGCCGGTTTGTAATAGAATATAAAGGAGTAGCCAAGTGAACGAATTACTAGACCAATTGATACCAGTGGTGACGAGAATAATGTTGTTGGGCGGGGCGACTTTTGTCATCGCCATGGCGCTAACGCCAATTTATACTTATTTTGCTTACAAATATAAATTCTGGAAAAGACAGAAATCTGTCGCACTCGACGGCAAAAAATTAACAGTCATCAACAAATTGCACGCTGCCAAAATCGCTCGACGCGTGCCAACCATGGCCGGCATGATTTTTGTGTTGGCGATCGCGATTACGACGTTATTTTTCAATCTCAGCCGACCGCAAACTTGGTTGCCGCTGGCGGCGCTCATTGGCGGAGCGATCGTCGGATTGATCGATGATATTCTGAATCTCAGATCGAACGGCGGGGTGGCCGGGCTACGCGCCCCAGTTAAATTTACCATGGTGGCGTTCCTCGGGTTGGTCTTGGGTTGGTTCTTCTGGTACAAATTAGGTTTCACGGCTGTGCACGTGCCGTTCGCCGGTGAGTGGGATTTGGGAATTTTCATGGTGCCGTTGTTTGCCTTCGTGGTGATTGCGGCCGGTAGCGCGGTCAACATTAGCGACGGTTTGGATGGTTTGGCGGGCGGACTGGCGGCGTCGGCGTTTACGATGTTTGCGGTGATTGCGCTCCTCGGAGAACAATTCGGCTTGGCTGGTTTTTGCTTGACGATCGTCGGCGCGCTCCTGGCGTACTTGTGGTTCAACATCTATCCAGCCCGCTTTTTCATGGGCGATGTCGGGTCGTTTGCGCTCGGGGTGTCTTTGGGCGTGGTGGCGATGCTGACAAATTGTTTGTTCATTCTGCCGATTATCGGGGCGGTTTTTGTGATCGAAACCGGCTCGGTTATTATTCAACAGTTGAGCAAAAAATTACGCCATGGTAAGAAAATCTGGCCAGCCACGCCGATTCACCATACGTTTGAGGCCAAAGGTTGGCCAGAAACCAAAGTGACCATGCGTTTCTGGGTGCTCGGCAACGTCGCAGGTATCGTTGGCATAATCGTCGCTCTGGCCGGAGGGAATGTCTAGTGAGCGGCTGGGTGTCGGTCAATAGAAATAAGGACGACTCACGTCGAACTAAATTAACGGCGCCTAAGTTCGAAGCCTCGCTTTTTAAGACGACCGATCCTCTGGAACTAGGCCGAAGACATCGGCCGGATTATTTATTGGTGGTGTTAATTATCGCCCTAGCGCTGATCGGTTTGGTGGTGTTATTTTCCATCACGCCGGCACTGACTAACGGCGACGACTCGGCATCACTTCGGTTCATGTTGCGCCAGGGGGCGTTTCTGACGGTGGGTTTGGCGGCCTTTTTTATCGCCAGCAAAGTCCCATTAGATTTTTGGCGTCGACATGGCGTCAAGTTGTTCGTGCTGGCATTCGCCCTGTGTTTTATCTTGCCGATCATGGGTCAGTTCAATATTCCTCCGGCCTACTGCGCGGGTGCTTGTCGTTGGTATAGTTTGGGCAGCATCGGCACTTTCCAACCAGCCGAATTTCTAAAGTTCGGCACGGTTCTTCTCGTGGCGGGTTTCTTGGCGGTTCGGACGGCGCAAAACAAATTGGACTCTATTAAAGAATCGTTGCTGCCGCTGGGGCTAATAACGTTTGCGTCGCTGTTCGTTATTGTCATCATGCAAAAAGACCTCGGCACCGGCGTGTCGTTGGTGGCGATCGTGCTAGTCCAATTGATAATTGCCGGCGTCAAATTTAGGACGCTGCTTTTGGCGGTGATGGCGCTCGGCGTGGCTGGCGTGGCGTCCATTTTGATTGCACCGCATCGAATGACTCGCATCGCGACGTTTCTCGGCCAAGGTAACGAGGTGGCGGATTATCACATCAACCAAGCCATGATTGCGCTAGGCTCGGGCGGTATGACCGGGCGGGGTCTCGGTCAATCGGTGCAGGCGTTCGGTTGGCTGCCCGAAGCGATCCACGATTCAATTTTCGCGATCCTTGGCGAGACGCTGGGATTTGTGGGGCTGTTTGTCATCATCATTATTTTCGCGGCGCTGCTTAGACAGATAATTAGCAAAGTCGATTTTCTTGAAAACGCTTATTTGCGATTGGTTGTGGCCGGCGTGTTTGGTTGGTTGATGGCGCATGTCGTGATGAATATCGGAGCCATGACGCACCTGTTACCGTTGACTGGGATCACTTTGCCGCTCGTTAGTTTTGGCGGCACGTCGATGCTGTTTATTATGACTAGCCTCGGTGTCGTGTTTGCGATTTCGCGTTACACCACACATCGCAAAGTTAAAGTAGAGAAAGGGGAGAAGCATCGTGCGGATTCTGTGCGTCGGCGGCGGTTCGGGCGGTCACATTACGCCAATCGTGGCGATAGCTAGCGGCATTCGCGAGCGAAAACCACGTGCCGATATTCGGGTGTGGTGTGATCGTAGTTTCGCTCCCCAGGCGCGGCAATTGCTCGGCGCCGGGACGCGCGTTGATGTGGTGGTGAGCGGTAAATATCGGCGTTACGCCAACATTTCGTTCTTGTCACATATTCGTTACCATCTCATAAAAACGCACCTGGCGAACTTTTTTGATTTATTTAAAATCGGTTTTGGCCTGCTGCAGAGCCTATGCAAGCTCATCGTGTGGCGGCCGAATGTTGTCTTTTGCAAAGGCGGTTTTGTCTGTTTGCCGGTAGGTATAGCGGCGCATGCTTTACGGATTCCGCTGGTGATTCATGATTCTGACATCATACCGGGACTAACCAATCGAGTGCTAGCGCGTTACGCCAATTATATTGGTACAGGCGCGCCGCTAGAGAATTATCCTAACTATCCGCCGACTCGGACGAGATTTGTCGGCATTCCGGTTAGGCAAGAATTTCGTAAACTTTCGACGAATGAAAAACTCGCCGTCAAAGAAAAACACGGTTTTGGCGGGCATAAGAAATTAGTTTTAGTGACTGGCGGCGGCCTAGGTTCGTCCGATTTGAACGCGGCCGCTTCAGAGCAAGCTCCCGAAATAATTCGCCACGGCGCTCAGATATTGCTGATTACTGGCGAAAATAAAGATATCACCGCGCCGGAGATTGACGGCCTTGAGGTCAAACCGTTTCTGGCTGATGATTATCCTGAGGTCACCGCCGCGGCCGACATCGTAGTAACGCGAGCCGGTGCTACGGCTATGGCGGAGCTCGCCTCTATCGGCGCCGTGGCGATCATTGTGCCCAACCCGTTTTTGGCCGGCGACCATCAAACCAAGAACGCTAGTGCCTGGAGCAAAGCCGATGCGGCTATCGTCATTAAACAAAAAGACCTAAGAGCCCGTCCTGAGCTGCTGTCAACAGAGGTCGTGAGGCTGTTAGAGGACGAAGAATTGCGCTCGCGGCTGAGCAAAAACTTAGCAAAATTTGCCCGGCCTGACGCGCTGGATCAAATGGTAGAAATGATTTTAGAGGCGGTAAAGTCATGAAATCAGAACGACGTGGTCGATATAGTGATGAGACGCGAGCTGAGTTGAACAAAAATTTTACTCGGGGCACGACGTTGTCTACTTTTCATAGTGTCGAGCGCGAAGAATCCGATCGTCAAAAAGAACGTAATCTCAGGTCACGGCGGCGAAAATTGAGTGGTGTACTGCTTATCATTGTGCTGGTGTGCGGACTAGGGCTGATGACGCTGACGCAATTTAGCGGTTCTTTCGTGGACGTCACTAGCAACGTGCAGACTCTGGAAACGGCTAATGCCGATCGTTATAAAAATATTGTGAGTGAATATTTATCTAAAAATCCGTTCGAGCGATTTAGTTTTGCCCGGAGAAATAATAATTTATTGGGCTATGTAGCCGAGCAAGCACCAGAGGTCAAAAGCATCAAAATCAGTCAAGCCGGCCTGCTCCTGGGCAAACTAAGGGTCGAATTTCGCGAGCCGGTGGCGATGTGGAGGACGGCCAACGAAACTAGCTATGTCGATGCCGAGGGCGTGGTATTTTCAAATAATTATTTCGCGACGCCGAGTGTGACGATAACTGACAACAGCGGGGCAGTGGCTGTTAGTGATGTGGTCGCCTCGTCGCGCTTCTTGGGTTTCGTGGGGCGGGTGACGGCTGGGCTGGCCGAGAACGGCGGGGCAGTGGAGCGCGTGATTATTCCGACTGGCGCAATTCGTTACGTGGAATTTTATCTGGCTGATCGAAAGTACCCATTCAAAGCCCAGATTGATCGCGATCCGGTTGGGCAGGCGGCCGACATCGCGGCCATGACAAAATATCTCGATAATAACGGCATCACGCCCACCTCCTACGTTGATACGCGGATAGCCGGCAAAGGTTACTGGAAATAATTATTACCCCACCCGCCCCTGTTACGGCAAAGCCAGAGGAGGGTGAGATAGTCGATTTTCATATAGTACGATGATATTTTGCTAATGTCAAATTACAGAGACAAACAGGGGTAGGGGAGTAGGGGAAAGTCTTAAAATATAATGAATCACAATAATGTCAAAATAAAGTCAAACGTGAGCACGGGGCTGTGGAAAACTTATTTTGCAATAAATCAATAAAAATGCAAATATTGCAAATGCCGTGGAATGTTCGCGCGATTGTTGCGTTTTTTGCAACGACTTGGCGTAACGTGACGATAATAGCCCACTGCTAAAAATAAATTTCCCTCGGGGCGTTTATAAATAAATAATTATTAGAAAGCAGGAAGAGCCTCCCCGCGGGGGAATCGGTGATATTTTAATTTATAGCAGTCAAATTGCTAGATTGCTAGTCTAGGCACATGATAGCTTAATCGTCTTTAATCCACTTCTTAAATATCGTAAAAGATATATTGTGCGACATTCAATACAAATGCAAAAGACGCTTCACTACTCATTATGTATCGACCTAAATTTCTTTATTATGACGTGTTAATTTATTTTTAAAAATAAATTAACCATCCTCACCCGCTTCGCGACTATTCCTTTATTTTTCCTTACCAAAAACTCAATCTCGCCTTTACGGCGGCTTCTCGCGGCCTTCTCGTGCTCTAACAGAGGTCTACAGAGGCGTAACAGAGGTAGGGTGAGGGTTCTCTAAAATTTACTACTCCCACTCAGTCGTCCCGGGCGGTTTCGGCGTCAGATCCAAAACAACTCTCGAAATGCCAGGCACCTCGGCAACTATTTTGTTTACCATTTCGTCGAGCGCCGCCTCGGGCATATCTTCGCCAGGAACGACCGGCCGGCCGGTCATGAAATCTTTAGTGATAAACGGCCGAATACAGATCGACCGATTGCCAATTTGACCAAACGGCACCGGGAACGATATCACGGGAACTTGGCTGATCGTTCTGGTCAGATCGTACTTAGTTAGAATGTCGTTGACGACCTTATCCGCCGCTCGTAGCTGGCTGAGATTTTCCTTAGACAGAAGGGTCGGGGTGATTTCCCTATCGACATGATTAATTTTTTCACCAAAAATATAAACTACGCGATTAATATTATTAATTGATTTTGGAATCTCCTGCGCTAATTTAAATAATATCCGCCAATTCGGTTGACCGCTCAAAACCGCGGCGTAGCTATAGGAGCGTTTGTTATCTTTCACACCGACAGTTTTAATGGGCAAGAGATTTGCGAAAACATCATTATTCTCGAATCGCATTTTTAGAGCGCTATTCGTCTCGTCAAAGTTCTCAAGAAAAGGTTCCTCGGCGCAAATTAGTCGTATGGCCAGACCTGGCCCCGGGAATGGCTGTCGGTGGACTATCTCTTTTGGCAAGCCCAGCAGCTCGCCGAGTTTTCGAACGTCGGGTTTATAAAACTCGCTAAATGGCTCGAGCACTTCCCCGCGCTTTCGTAGCTCATGAACCGCCGGGCTATCATTGTGATGAGTCTTGACGCCCGCTTTGGTCTCGATGATGTCGGGAGCGATGGTGCCTTGAGCCAAAATGGTGTTGCTTAGATCAATATCGAGTTCTTGCTCGATCAATTGTTGGATGCGCATAAAAGTATCACCAATAATTTGCCGCTTGATCTGCGGATCGGTGACTTTCTTTAGCGGCGGCGTTTCGCGACCGTCCACCGTGGTAGTCGCGTTCAAAAATCTATCGACAGCATGAACCACGCGAAGGTTCATCCCAGCGGAATCTAGCGCCTTCTGCACATCATGGCTCTCACCTGCCCTCATGAAACCGTGGTTGATATGGACGGCGATTATCTGCTCGGGCGACAAAGTTTCATATAGTAGCTTGGCCAGCACCGTGGAGTCTACCCCACCGCTCACATAGCAAAGAACTTTTTTATCACCGACTACCCGCCGAATATTTTTCTTGATTGATTCTATATCTAAATTAACCATGTGCTTCCTCTCCTTTCAAATTTTATATTACACCCTGAGCCAGCATGGCCTCGGCGACTTTACGAAAACTAGCTACGTTGGCGCCTAGCACGAGATTATCTGGCTCGCCGAAATCTTTGGCGGCTTGGCTAATGTCCCGATAAATATCAGCCATGATAATTTTGAGTCTAGCGTCGATTTCGTCAAAAGTCCAACTCTGTCGCATGGAATTTTGGCTCATTTCAAGAGCGCTAGTAGCCACACCGCCAGCGTTAGCGGCTTTGCCTGGCGCGAACAAAATGCCTTTTTTCAGGAAAATGTTGATGGCTTCGGGGGTGGATGGCATGTTGGCGCCTTCGCAGACGGCGAGGCAACCGCCCTTGACCAAAGCCTCGGCGTCGGCGGCGTTTAATTCGTTCTGGGTTGCGCAAGGCATAGCGATGTCGCATTTGACCGACCAAATGCCGCGGCCTTCGGTGTAGTTCGCCTTGGGGTGAAATTCCAAATATTTGGATATGCGCCCGCGGTCGGTTTTCTTGATCCGTCGGACGGTGGCGAGATTGATACCGTTCGGGTCGTGAATCCAGCCGGACGAATCGCTAGCGGTGACGACTTTGGCTCCTAACTCGTGGCATTTTTCGATGGCGTGAGTGGCGACGTTGCCGGCGCCAGAAACCACCACGGTTTTGCCCGCCAGGCTCGAACCGTGATTCTTGAGCAGCTCGTTGGTTAGATAAACCAAGCCATAACCCGTCGCTTCGGCGCGAGCTAGCGAGCCGCCATAACTCAAACCTTTGCCCGTCAAAACACCTTCATTCAAACCGGTCAGACGTTTGTATTGACCGTACAGAAACCCAATTTCCCTAGCGCCGACGCCGATGTCACCGGCCGGCACATCGGTGTCCTGGCCAATATATTTGAACAGCTCAGTCATAAAACTCTGACAGAAAGTCATAATTTCTCGATCACTTTTGCCGTGGGGATCAAAATCACTGCCGCCCTTGCCGCCGCCGATCGCTAGACCAGTCAAAGAATTTTTTAGTATTTGCTCAAAGCCCAAGAATTTGATAACACCTAGATTCACGGAAGGGTGAAAACGTAAACCCCCTTTGTACGGGCCGATAGCGCTATTGAATTGGACGCGATAACCGCGATTGACCTGAACCTGGCCGCCGTCATCCACCCAAGGCACTCGAAACATCAAGGTGCGCTCGGGCTCAACCAACCGCTCCAACAAACCAGCCCGTTCATAATCAGGATTCTGTTCGATAACCAGATGCAAAGAATTCAGCACCTCGCTAACCGCCTGGACGAACTCGGGCTGATCCTGGTAGCGAGTTTGCACATTTTTGATTACACGATTGACATAGCTCATGACACCTCCCTAGCCACCGTCCTAGCGACGACCCTTTTTCTTATTTTGGCGTTGCTGTTTTTTCTTTTTCTGCGCCTGTCTTTTGGCACGGTTTTTGTCAGAACTGCCCTGGCCTTTTTTGACTTTGAAATCATCACTCGAACCGCGCGCTTCGGGCAGGCCGACTTCGTTGACGCCGCGCTCAACGGCCGATTCGGCGGCGCGGGTTAGTTCGCTCTCGTACTCGTCATCCTCGACTGCTTTCTTATTGATATCGGATTTACGTAAGTGGAAAATAACTCGCAAAACCTCATTTTGTAAAGTTTCCTGGAGGCCGTCGAACAACTTTTGCGATTCGCTGCGATACTCGACCAACGGATCACGTTGACCAACCGAGCGCCAATGAATGCCTTCGCGCAGGTGCTGCATATTCTCCAAATGTTGCATCCACAGGACGTCCAAAACTTGCATGTAAACTTCGCGCTCAGCGCCGCGCAACAATTCCGCCCCGAGATCTTTTTCTTGGTCGCCGTAAAGTTTCAACACCGCGCCGCGGGCTTCGGTCAGACGTTTACTATCGTTTTTGATGCGTACGATTTTCTCCAGGTTGCTTTGCGAAATTGGCAGGACGCTCAAGAATTCTTCGGCTAGTTTGTCACTCAAACTCCGTCGGCTATGCGCAAAAATACTTTTCAAACGAGCGTCGATCAAACGAAGAATTTCGGGGCTAATGTCGTCGCCCTCCAAAATTTTTCGGCGAATCGCATAGACGACTTTGCGGTGGCGATTGATGACGTTGTCGTATTGAACGACGTTTTTGCGCGTGTCGAAATTATATCCCTCGACGCGTTTTTGGGCGGCCTCCAAAGTTTTACTAACGGCCTTGTTTTCGATGGCGCGATCTTCTTCGACGCCGAGTCGATCCATTAGCGCGGAAATTCGCTCGCCTTGGAAAATGCGCATTAGGTCGTCTTCCGTCGAAACGTAAAAAACACTGTCGCCCGGATCGCCTTGACGGCCACCGCGACCGCGCAACTGGTTGTCGATGCGGCGCGCTTCGTGACGCTCGGAACCAATCACCACTAGCCCGCCTTTAGCGGCGATGCCCTTGCCCAGCATGATGTCGGTACCACGACCGGCAATGTTGGTGGCGAGAGTGATCGCACCTTTTTGGCCAGCCAGCGCCACGATCTCGGCCTCGCGTTCGTTGTTTTTTGCGTTCAACATTTCGTGCTTGAAGCCGGCCTTGGTCAAGGCCGCGGAGATCATTTCGTTCTTGGCGATCGAAGCCGAACCGATCAAAACCGGACGACCTTGCTCGTGATATTTGCGCACGTCTTCGACCAAAGCTTTGATTTTGCCTTTTTCGGTTTTGAAAATTTTGTCGTTGTGGTCTTTTCGGATCATCGGTTTGTTGGTCGGAATTTGGATGACATCGAGTCCGTAGATTTGCTGGAATTCTTCGGCCTCAGTGATGGCTGTGCCGGTCATGCCGGACAATTTGTCATAGAGGCGAAAATAATTCTGGAAAGAAATCGTCGCCAAAGTTTGCGATTCTTCGCGCACTGTCACGCGCTCCTTGGCCTCGATCGCCTGGTGCAAACCCTCGTTGTAGCGCCGACCGTGCATCAAACGCCCGGTAAATTCATCAACGATAATCACCTCGCCATCGTTGGTGACGACGTAATCTTTGTCGCGCTTGAACAGAGTCTGAGCCTTGAGCGCCTGATCCATGTGATAAACAGCGCGAAGATGTTCCGGCGAATAGAGATTTCTGAGGCCGAGCATTTTTTGGACTTTGTCGACACCGCGATCGGTCAACGTCACGCTGCGTCGTTTCTCGTCGAGCTCGAAATCACCGTCACTTTCTTCGTCCTGACCATCTAGGCGTTTGCCGGTCAGCGGATTTTTCAAACCGGTGTTGGACTTGGTTTTGGTCGGCGGCGTTAGTTGCGCCGCCACGGCCGCGAATTTGATATACATGTCCGGATTCTCGGCGGCCGGCGCTGAAATAATGAGAGGCGTTCTAGCTTCGTCGATCAGAATCGAGTCAACCTCGTCCACGATAGCAAAACTCAACTCACGTTGACGCAGCAGATCCGGCTCACTGACCATATTGTCGCGCAGATAATCAAAACCAAATTCGTTATTAGTCCCGTAGGTGATATCGGCTGCGTAGGCTTCTTTTCTCGAGCATGGCTTGAGGTGGCTCATGCGCTTGTCATAGTGATTGGTGTTCTCGAATTTCGAATCGTAAATAAAGGACTGATCATTAATAATCACGCCGGTCGACAACCCTAGCGCATCATAGAGCGTTCCCATCCAACCGCCGTGCAATTGCGCCAAGTAATCGTTGACCGTCACCATGTGCACACCGCGACCAGTCAAGGCGTTCAGATAAACCGGCGCCGTGGCCACCAAAGTTTTGCCTTCGCCGGTCTTCATCTCGGCCACATTTCCCTCGTGCAAGGCGACACCGCCGATCAGCTGTACGTCATAGTGGCGCTGGCCAAGGACGCGCGTCGACATTTCGCGCACCACCGCAAAAGCTTCCGGCAAAATCTCATCCAAAGCCCCCTTTCGTTTCTGAGCGGCTCGGCGCTGACGAATCGCGTTTAGGGCGTTGAAATCGTCAATTGTCGCCGTGCCGGCGCGGGCGTACTTGGCGCGATCTTCGTCGCTCAATTTGTGCATGATTTTGCGCTCGGCTAGAACATCGTCCTTGCTCGATTTGGTGCTGGTTTTGGCGGTCTTGCTTTCGCCCTTCTTGCTGGATTTACTGTCCTTGGCGGTTTGCTTGCTTAGTTTGTCGTACTTTTTCCGCAAAGTCTCGGTTTGTTTGGCGAGCTCCTTTTTGCTCATCTTGGCGTACTTGTCGGTCAGGGCGTTGACTTCATCAACCCTTTTCTTGAGGCGCCGCAGGATTTTTTTCTGCGGGTCACCAAACACGCGACTAAGTAGTTTTTGCTTCCTATCAGGCCTGACGGTCACAGAACTCTTTTGCTTGTCCCTTGCCACTATTAAAACTCCTCACTTAAACTAATGTGAATATTATATCATAAAGTTTGCTTGAAAAGGTATTTTTTACTATTTCCGTCGCAGTGATCGTTTGACGAAAGACATGATGCCGCCGCGGCGTGCGCCATCGGCGCTGCGCTCGGTTTTGTACTTGCGGATCTGGCTGCGCAGTTTCGCCTCGACGATGTCAACGGCCGCCAGCACATTGGGCGCGGCGTCCTTGGCCACCAACTTTTTATCAGGCAAAGTCAAAACGACCTCGCACTCGTATTTGTTGTTATTCCGCTGATTAATTTGCTCGATACGAATGGCCGCAAAAGCCACTTCGCGCGCTCGACGCGGAATATAATCGACCAATTTGGCCATCTTTTTCCTGGTGTATTCGCTAGTTTTCTTGTCGATTTCCAGATGTATCCCGGTGATTTCAATACTCAAAGCTTTGTCGCTCATGTGTTTTGTCCTTTATAAAATTTCTTTACCATTTAAATATTTACGCAATACCTCTGGCACGGTAACCGCGCCGTCGGCGTTTTGGAAATTTTCCAAAATTCCGATTAGCGGTCGCTCGGAAAAGACCGTTGCATCGTTGGTGTGCGCCAGCTCGAGTCGTCCATCGCCAAAACGCACGCGAGTTTTCATAGCGCGCGCCTGGAAATCGGTAATATAATCGGCGGTATGCGTCTCGCGATAAGCATTTTGCGATGGCAACCAAACCTCGATGTCAACGCCCCGAGCGTTCGGCCGCCCAATCTCGGCCGTGCATTTTTCGAGCACGCGATACGGCAAACCGAGATTCTGCATCAGATATTCCTGGATCGCTACCATGAACCAATGCTCCTCGAGACTGCTTGTCGCATCGGTGAAACTTTCCATCTCGAGTTTGTTGAATTGATGCAGACGAAACATACCCTCGGTGTCGCGACCATAAGTCCCAGCCTCGCGCCGAAAAGCCGTCGTGTAACCGAGCAGGCGGATCGGCAAATCCTTTTCATCCAAAATCTCGTCCATGTACATCGGCGCCAAAGTATGTTCAGCCGACGCGTTCAACCACAAATCCTCACCCTCAATTTTGTAAGTCTGTTCGGCCTTATTCAGACGTCCCGTCGCTTCGAACACGGTAGTTTTTGCCACAGCCGGCGGCAGCACAAAGGTAAAAGGTTTGTCTGAAATTGCTTCGCCAAGGCCGGCGCCGGCCAAAATTTCGCGGATTTTGTCCTGGTCGGTCAAAGTATCGATGCCGTACTGCCAGAGCGCGAACTCGAGCCGCGCCAGATCGCCTTTGACGTAAATGAACCTCGAGCCGGCGATTTTGACGGCGCGCTCGCTATCGATCCAACCGCGTTTTTCCGCGAGCTCGGTGTGGCTGAGCGGTTTAAAATCAAACTCGGGCGGCTCCCCGAAAGTTTTCGCCACGACATTTTCGTCCTCGGATTGGCCAACCGGCACGCTGTCTAGCGCCATGTTCGGGAACTGCTTTAACAGCCCAATAAATTTCTCGTCCACCGCGCGCAAATATTTCTCGCGTTCGGCTAGCTGGATTTTGATCTGTTTGCCTTTGTCGACCAATTCCGGTTCGGGCTGGCCGCCTTTCATTCTAGCGGCGACAGCGTTACGCGCCTCGCGCAGCTCGTCAACTTGAGCCTGGAGGTCGCGCTTTTCGGCGTCCAAGGCTAGCAGCGCCTCGACCGACAGATCGGCGTAGCCTTTATTCGCCGCGTTGGCCTGGACTTTCTCAGGATTCTCACGAATATATTTTATGTCCAACATATGAATATTCTATCATAAATGCTAGAATGTTTACATGGTAAAAAAGGTTCGCGCTGAGTGGAAAAAACCAGAATTTTGGCGCAATCTATTCCTGTATTTTTGGGTTTTCTCGCTCGTCGGGCATATCGGCGAGATCGGTTGGGCGAATATCGGCAACTGGGTCGGTTTTAGGCAAACTCCGGCCAGCACCATACCACTTTTCGCCATCGCCGTCCCTTATGGCCTCGGCGCCATAGCGCTCCGACTCCTGCTCTATCCATCTGTTAAGAAAAAGAAAATCAACCTGGTGACGATATTTGTCCTTGGTGCGCTCATCACCACGGCAATCGAATTCGTCTGCGCGGCGCTGGTCGTTTTGTTCGCCGGCCACCCGCTATTTTGGGACTACTCCGATCGCCCACTCAACCTCTGGGGTTTTGTCTGTCTCGGCAACAGCCTGGCCTTTGGCGTCGGCTCGGTTGTCGCGCTCAAATGGATCTTTCCTTATGCGGAAAAGTGGCTGGAGCGACTCCGCGCACGTTACCTCAACATCGCCTTTTGGATTCTATTTATTGGTTACATTTTGTCGCAAATTTGGATCAGGATCATTAAAAGTTAATCGCACTGGCGCAAGATCTCGATGCTGCGCGGCCAGCTGATTTTGACGCTACAAACATCATCATCAAAGCGTTGAACGTTATTTATAAAATTATCCGGCAGTTGGTAATCGCGCGGAATTGTCCACAGCCAAACGCCCATGAATATCGACGAAATAAAACCAAACATGATGGTGGCGCCGAGCGTGCCGGCGATTTCCGAAGCCACGCGACCGCGTTTTCGGCGGTTCATCAAAGCCTGGCCGGCCGACATGAAAAGTCCCACGGTCGTCAGCCCCGCGATAATCGCCGCGCCGGTGGCCAACCACAACCAAACTTCTTTGGCGAAAGAATTCTCGAACAAAATGACGATGGCCACGATGCCGTAAATGAACGTACCAGCTAGCGTGATGAACCCGAGACAGGTCAAAATCACGCCAAAAATGGCCGCGATCGGACTGACCGGTCGCGTCGGATTTTGCTCGCGGATTTCTTCTCGCAACTCCGCTTTGACCTCGGCGGCGTAGGTTTTAGCCTCGGATTTTATGTTGTCCTTGCTCTGTTTGGCTTTGGCTTTGACGCCGGCCACTTTTTCCTTGACATCATCCGCAAAAGCCCGAGCGTTTTCTTCTGATCGTTTAGCAAAATCCGAATTCTTTAAGCTCTCCAAAGTGACCGGCTCGCCGCGCATCTCGAGTTTCTCGGACGTGGTTCGAGCGGCCGGTGCGACGATCCAAACGACAATGTAAATAAGGAGCGCCCAACCAACCGACAGGACGCCGGCGACCACAAAAGCGATCCTTAGCAGCGTCAAATCCCACCCGGTATAAGCCGACAGCCCAGCCGCCACGCCGCCCAACATCGCGTTGTCGGTGTCGCGGTAATATTTGCGGCCACTATGGTCGTCTCGACCGCGCGTGAACAAATTATCATGCCAATCTTCGCTGTCGCTCGATGGTTGATCGTCATCGGCAAAATCGCGCGGCTCGCCGAGCTGCGCCCGCATGGCCGCCACATCGCCGGACGTGATAACGCCATCCCTCTCGACGCCGCGATCGGCCAAAATCTCGGTCATGCGCGACTCGATATCGTCCATGATCTCGGCGTCACCAAGCGAGCGCTTGATGGCCGCGATGTACTTTTCGAGCTCTTTCTTGGCCTCGACATCAATCTCGTACGTCATGCGCCCCAAATGTATGCGCGTCACCTCGTTCATTTCGTCTCCTTTCGTTCAAGCTTGCGCGTCGTTTGGTTTAAGTTTTTGATTTCGCGCCTTAGCTCGATCAAGACTGTCCGACCTAGTTCAGTGGTGGAATAATATTTGCGCGGCGGTCGACTCGAGCCGTCCTCGCGCCATTCGTATTGTAGTAGCCCATCGCGTTGCAAACGCAACAAGAGCGGGTAAATCGTGCCCTCCACTACCGTTAGACCCGCCTCGCTCAGCCGCCGGATGATATCCGACGCGTAGATTGGCTGTTCGGCCACCGTTAGTACTAGATAACTGAGCAGCCCCTTGCGCATTTGCGTGGCTAGCTGTTCGGCGTAACGCCTTGCTATACCGTATTCCTTGTATTCCATAGTACTATGTTATACAAGGTATAAGTGTATGTCAACCCTTTTTCAAAAGTTTTCAAAAAAGCTGTGGAAAACTTTTGAATTAATATGTGGTACAATAATGCTTATGGACAAAGAAATCCTGGCTCACGCTCGGTTTGTGCAGAGCGAGATCGCGCGGCTAAAAAAGGCGCCGGAGGCTGCGGCGGCCGCTGCCCTGCTCGCCTATCACGATATGATGACGCGCAATTTCCAGCACGAGCGGCAGATTCATCTCTACGTGACGCTGTTTTTTGCCTGTTTAATGATCGGTTCTTGGGCGGTTGCGCTTATTCTGATGCTGAATTTGGGCGGCCTTGATCCGGCGTTGTGGCCGATGGGGTTGTTGGTTCTGATCCTGACCGTTCTAGAGGGATTTTACATTCGTCATTATTACCGCCTCGAGAATCGTACGGAAAAGTTGTACCAGCTAACCCGCGAAATTTACGAATTAAACTAAGATTTACCTCAGGTTTAGGATATGCTCGTTGTCGCTCAAAGCCGGCGGCGGTGGCAGGTTTGGCTCGGTCGGCAGCTCGACGTCGGGCGATTTCTTGCGGCGACCACGGACGCGCTTGCGCTTGGTTGGTTTCGGAGCGGCGGCGCTATCGACGGTCGGCGTCAACGGATCCAATCTAGTGGCCGGCAATTTCTTTTCCTTGGCCTTGGGCGGCTCGGCCTTTTGCGGATTAGCGGCCGCGGCGGCCTGGGCGTTGGCGATCAAGGCGTGCAAGTTGGCCGTCGGCGGCTTGCTCGGCGGTGTCGTGGCCGGCGGCGAGGTGACGGCTTTGGCGTAATGCGCGCGAGTGTTTTCGACGATGCGACCCAAATTGTCGACCTGGGCGGGCGGCAATTTTAGCGTGGTGCCGGAAAAGGCCGGCGCTTTTTCGCCCTGGATCATCATCGAACAGACAAACTCACGGTTGCTCATTTGGAGCATGTCGTTAGCCTCAAAGCGCGGCGCGAACTGCGTGGCCAAAAGCGGCGCGTCCTCGGCCGACACGCGCATGCTAATAATCGTGCCGACATTGCCAAAGACGGCGTTGCGCACGCCTTCGCTCATCTGGGAGACGTATTGATTGGCCACGGTCAAATAGAGGCCGTACTTGCGCGCTTCGGACAAAATAACAGCGAAACTATCGGTGGCAAAGTTCTGAAATTCGTCGACATAGAGATAAAAAGGCCGGCGATCGTCCAGGCTCGGAATGTCCGAACGACTCATGGCGGCCAGTTGGATTTTCGTCACCATTAGAGCGCCGAGGATGGCGGCGTTGTCGTCGCCGATTAGTCCTTTGGACAGATTAACGATGAGGATTTTGCCCTCGTCCATGATCTCGCGAATGTTAAAGGTGCTTTTCGGTTGACCGATAATATTTCGGATGATCGGATTGGCCACGAAAGCACCGACTTTATTCAGGACGGGCGCGATGGCTTCGGCGGTGAACCGATCATTCCAGGACGCAAACTCGACGTTCCAAAACTGCAGGACGACGGTGTCTTGGACTTTGGCGAGGACTTTGGTGCGGAACTTTTTATCGGTCAACATGCGAGTGATATCGAGCATGGTAGTGTCCGGATATTCGAGTAGCGCCAGGATGGTGTAGCGCAAAATATATTCGAGACGTGGTCCCCAACTGTCGCCGAACATGCGTTTTAGGACACCGATGATTTCGCTGCTGATATTGTTGCGTTGGCTCGGGTCATAGACTTCCATCGGGTTGAAACCGAGCGGAAACTCGGTATCGGCCGGATTAAAGTAAACGACGTCGTTGATGCGATTAGGCGGCACGAATTTTAGGTTGCTAACCGCAAAATCACCGTGCGGGTCGATGATGGCGTAGCCCGCTCCGTGATAAATATCCGACAGCGCCAAGAGCTCGAGCAGCGCCGATTTGCCGGTTCCGGTCTGGCCAATCACGTAAATATGGCGGCTACGATCGTCGCGATAAATGCCGAATTGCTGCTGTCCGCCGCGAGTCGCGGTCAAACCAAAAGCCGACACCAGATCATCGCGCTCGCGCTCGCCGGTGAGCAGTGGCAATTTGCTCGGACTGTCGGCGGTTTTGGCATCGGTCCAAACGACGTTGGGCGCTCTCGAACCGTCGTGCGGCAGATGATAAATACTCGCCAATTCTTCGGTGTTCAGAATAAAACCATTATCAGAAAAGTAGCGCGCGGTGTATTTCTGTAAATCCTCGCGTTTGAAGGACGGACTATTGTCCAAGCGCCAACCGTTCGAAGTCGGCGAACCGAATTGCTTGAAAGCCGACACCAAAGAATTGATCTGAGCGCGGGCGGAACTCGTCTCGCTACCGAGATAAGCCAGGCGAATTTTGACCTGGTAGCCGGGTTTCTGGGCTTTCTTCTCGGCCGCGGCCAGGCGAGTTTTGTCGCGCTCGCTCATCTCGCGGGTTCTAGCGGAACCGGCGCCGCTCTCCGGCGGCTTCCAGAGCGCCTCGACCGCCCGCGCAAACCAGAGCCAACTACCAGAGGTAGCTCGCGAACTGTTGCCGGCCTTTAGCCCGTTTATAAACCGCGCGGCGCTGCTATGCCACTCGTCGGCGATCGGTCGCACGAGCACCTGTACCCACGTTTCCTCGTCCGGGTGACTCTGTTTGGACATGGCCGCCATGACGGTCACCATCGGATCAGCGTTGTGGTCTTGGAACGTCTTTATCGGTATAAATTCACTATCAGTCAAAGCCAGCTCGGCCGTGGCGGTCACCGGATGATTGCTAGAATTTGCGGTGTAATCGCTATCGATCTCGTAAATATTGATGGCCGGATATTGCGCGTAAATTTGCCCCTCGACGAAGTTCTGCAGGTGTTTCGGCACGCGGACAAAGAAACGAATCTGGCCGCCCAGGCTAGCCATCTCGAAACTGAGGTGTTCCTGCATGCCGCCGGACATTTTCAATTCTTGGCGATCGCGCAAAATGCCGTGCAGCGAGGCGAATAATTGCTCGGCGGCTGGTTCTTCGCGATCGTTGTCCTGGGGTATCTCGAGGCCGAGCAAGACGTAACTATAAGTGTCGATGACCCGGGCTTTTTTGTAGTTTTGCCAAGTCAAAAAAGCCAAAATCCCCGCCAGCGGCAACCAAATGTACCACTGTAACAGGAATTGAAATAGCCATTCAAGCATTACCTCTTAATCATAGCATACTTTGTCGAAAAAATCAAGCGCTCGCTTGGCTGATTTTCAGAAATCCCGTCGTCATTGCGAGCAACGCGAAGCAATCCAGAACTGGACTGCTTCCCCCGGATCAAATCCGGGGTCGCAGTGACGGGAAGGTTTTGATTAACCGGAAAATCAAGGTGTTTCGGGGGTTCCAGCAGCGGCATTAAGAGCAAGCTCTGCTAGCGGCCTTTGCTCAGCTAACGCAACTTTTTCCATCGCAGCAGTGATATCTTCCTTTTCGGCAAAATTACCGAACAATTCTGCCTTACTGCTAGCCGAGCGTCCACTACGGCAGATGATACTGCCAGTATCATCTGCACCCAACTTTCGTCGGTTCAGGCAGAACATTTTTATTTTATAAGCATCTACTCCAATTTTCCTCTGTTGTGCCCGATCTTCCCAAAACCGATCATTATCTGTCCACTCGCCATCATCCGGTGGCGGTGGGATTCTGAGATAAAAAGAATCAGACTGAGGTGGCAGTTCGCTAGAGAGCTGCGTTAGTAATCTCAGAATACGACAACTGTCCTGATCCCAGTCAGGGTTTCTGGTAATGGCATCCTCGACAAAGCCGCGAAGATCATAAATATGATCGACACGGAAGATGCTGTGGCAATACTCTAATAAAGCACTGCGCACTGTTTGCATAGACTGCTGAGAACCAACTATCTCTACGACTGCACCTACTGAGTCTTCAGATCCGTAGTACTCACCTGATAATCGAAACGGCAACCTGGTTTTTGGTTCTACATCAGTGGGCTCTGTTTGATGGGGGGGGGGTAGGTGCTACTTGTCCAGGTTTGGCAGGCATGACTATTTCTCCTCCCCTGCTTTTTCGTCGAGCGCATACTGCGCCTTGGCGACGCGTTTGAATTCTTTCTGGTTCTGGAGGTTGAGGAGGATGGTGGCTTCGCGGACTTGGCGGACTTTGAGGACGCGGCGGACGATTTCCTCGCGGTGCAGCGGACTTTCTTCCTTTAGAATATCACGAATAACATCGGTGATCGAGCCTTTTTTGTAGCCCCACTCCGATAGCGCATAGATGCCACGACCGACCAAAATGAAACGATCGTCCTTGATTAGCTCGTTGTGAATCGCCTGTTCGGTGACATTGTTGCGGCGGAAATTCTGCGATTTGACGGCCTCGGCGATGTCGCTAAAGTGCGTCGGTTTGCCGGCGATACGGAGCACGATGTAAATTTTGTCGCGGATGTTGCGCGGATTGACGAGCGGCCATTTGGTCAAACCCCACGCGCCGTCGAGATGAGCGATTTGCTTGCTGATGCTGGCGATGGCGACGGTCTCGTCGGGATGCTCGTATTGGCCGCCGGCTATGCTAACTAGTTTGAACAGGCCGTCCTTGTCGAGCGGTTCGCCGTGCTTTTTGAGCGCATCGACGATTTTGTCGACCGATTGTTTGATGCCTTTGTCTTCCTTTTCTTCGGTCAAGACAATAGCCGGATGATAGCGATCGTTCTCGGTGGTGACCACCATTTTGGAAGAAAGTTCGGCCAAAAGAGTGACCATGCCGCGCGATTTGGTGTCGCTCGAGCCGAGCAATTTCTCGGCCAGGGTGTCGGTTCTCGCGGCGCGACCGAGCTCGTGCAAGGCTTTGACGATCTCGACTTCGGCGGCATCAAAGGCCGGATTTTTGCCGTCATCGAGACCAATTTTGGTGCGGATGAGGGTGGCTTTCTCGATCTGGCGGACACGTTCGCGCGTGATGCCGAGAGTTTCGCCCACCGATTCCAACGTTTCGCGCATGCCGTTGATTCCGAAACGGCGCTCGATGACTTCACGCTCGCGCGGTCGGTCGATGCTGGCTAGGACTTTCCTAGCGACGCTTTCTAATTCTTGTTTGGTGGCGGGTGTTTCTGACATGATGTCTCCTCTTTCTTAAACTTGACTTAGTAATTTTTCTCCCACGTTGTCCCTATTATACGACAAATTTTCTTTTCGCGCAAGAACTTTTTATAAAGTTTTTATTGAGCAGGATTTTGTGGTATGACAAAACCTTACTGAAAGAGTTTATGCTAATTTGTCAAGATTGCCAATTTATCAGAAGTAATGTGAAATGAGGCCGTGCCTTCTTATGATTTCTTGGGCGTGCGGCGGCGAGTGGGGCGGCCTTTTTTGGCGGGGGCGTTGGCGATTATTTCCTTGGCCTGGTCGTGGGTGATCTTGGCCGGATCGGTGCCTTTCGGGATCTTGGCGTTCTTTTTACCATCGGTGACATACGCCCCAAAGCGGCCGTTCAAAATTCTCAGGCCGTCGCCGAAATCTGCGATGTTTTTGGCGGCATCGGCGGCCAATTTAGCGGTGTAGAGGTCGCGGGCTTCTTGCTCGGTGATGGTGAAAGGATCGCCGTTTTTGATGCTGACGAAGATCGAACCTACTTTGACGTACGGGCCAAAACGACCGATGTTGGCCACGATTTCCTGTCCGTCCTCGGTCGTGCCGACCTCTCGAGGCAATTGGAACATGGTTAGCGCTTGGTCGAGGGTGACCGTCTCGAGGCGGGCGTTTTTCGGAAAATTGGCGAAACGCGGTTTTTTGTCCTTGTCCTTGTCGCCCTCCCCCATCTGTAACATGGGGCCAAAACGACCGATGCGAGCGAAAACGGGCTGGCCGGTTTTCGGATCTGTGCCCAAGTTTCGGACGCCGGATACCGACGAGCGATCGATCGATTTAGCGCCGTCGATCAATTCGTGAAACGGATCATAAAAAGCGCGGAGCATGTTGGTTTTGTCGAGTTTGTCCTCGGCGATCTCGTCAAGTTCGTTCTCGACGCGCGCCGTGAAATCGTAATCGACGATGTCGGTAAAGTGGCCACCGAGAAAATCGCTCACCACAGTGCCGACGGCCGTTGGCAAGAGTTTGCCTTTGGTGGCGCCGGATTTTTCGGTGATTATGTCGCGAGTCACCTTGGTCGTGGCTAATCTTAATTCGATGATCTCGCGTTCTTCGCCGTCGCTGCTGCCCTTTTCGGCGTAACCGCGCGTTTGGATGGTGCCGATAATCGTGGCGTAGGTGCTGGGTCGGCCGATGCCGAGCTCCTCGAGTTTTTTCACTAACGATCCCTCGCTGTAACGTGCCGGCGGACGAGAAAAAGCCTGCCTGGCGGTGATTTCCTTTGCGCCTAGTTCATCGCCCGCGGACAGAGGCGGCAGGATTTCTTCTTTGTCGGCACCGTACATTTTGAGAAAGCCGTCGAACAGGATGACTTCGCCTTTGGCAATAAAAGTAGCTCGCTCTTCTGGCGATATTCTTTCGCGCACCATTCCCTCGCGCCCGTCGTTACGGGGCTCGGTCATTGCCGCTGCGCTCGTAAGCGCAGAGCCTGCGCGAGAAGAACAATCGCCAGCGCTCGCAATATCAATCGTCACCGTCGTGCGCTCGATCTTGGCGTCGGCCATTTGCGAGGCCAGCGTGCGCCGGCGAATCAGGTCGTATAATTTCTGGGCTCGTGGCTCGCCGTCGATCGTGGCGCGCGCCGGATCGGTCGGTCGAATCGCCTCGTGCGCCTCTTGGGCACCGGCCGATTTGGTTTTGAATTTGCGAATTTTGAGATAATCCGCGCCGAACTGCTTTTCAATATATTTACCCATCGCGCTCAGGAATTGGTTTGACAAATTCAACGAATCAGTGCGCATATAGGTAATCATGCCGGATTGGTACAGCTGTTGCGCCAGGCTCATGGTGGTGCGGGCGCTCATGCCGAGCCGGGCGTTGGCGTCCTGTTGCAGCGTGCTGGTGGTGAACGGCGGCAGCGGTTTTCGTGTCGCCGCGCCGGTCTCGACGTCCGCCACGGTGAATTTCGCGCCGATCAAACTCTCCAAAAATTCCCTCGCCGCATTCTCGTCGGGAAAATCGGTCGACAGAGTTGCTTTAATAGCCTCACCGTCATCGCGAGGCGGCTCGTCGCCTTTTGAGAATTCTCCTGAGACTTTGAAAACAAAACTCGACTCGAAATCCTGGATTTCGCGTTCGCGTTCGACGAGCAGGCGCACTGCTGGAGATTGGACGCGGCCGGCCGATTTGCCGCCGGGGACTTTGCGCCAAACCACCGGAGATAATTCAAAACCGACCAAGCGGTCGAGGATCTGGCGGGCTTGCTGGGCTTTGACCAAATTCATGTCGATGCGACGCGGATTTTTGATGGCTTCATCGATGGCCGACCGAGTGATTTCGTGAAAGACGATGCGGTTGACTTTGGTTGGATCGAGCCCCAGCGCCTCCGAGAGATGCCAAGCAATCGCCTCACCTTCGCGATCCTCGTCGGTGGCGAGCCAGACGGTTTTGGCTTTTTTGGCGGCCGCCTTTAGCTCGGCGACGGTCTTTTTCTTGTCCGGATCAACGGTGTAAATCGTGGCGAAATCGCGATCGGTGTCGATGGCTTTTTGGCCTTTTTTTAGTTCTTTGTCGGTCGGGATACTGCGAATGTGGCCGACGCTGCTCATGACGGTGAAATCTTTGCCGAGGTAACTCGTAATAGTGCGGGCTTTGGCGGGGCTCTCGACGATGACTAAATTGTTTATGGTTTTTTCCGGCATACGGGGAAAAGTTTAGCACGGACAATCGATTTTGGCAAACGGCCTCGACGAAAAAGATTGCCGAAACATGAGGCCGGCAATCTAAAATCCTCGAGAAACAGGTTATTTTTTGATGAATTGTGGTAGTTTGCTAATTATCGGGACTTTCTTCATCTGGCCGTTGGCGGCGCCGAACAAACCGATGAGGTCAACGATAAGGATGACAAAGCTCGGAATCCACAAAATCCAAGTAATCAGGTTCGCCATAGTATAATTACAACCCGACAATGAACCCGACCAGATCGAGCTAACGCAGTTGCCGACAAAAGCATTCCAGATGAAGCTATTGACAATGCCGACCACCACCGACACGATGATCGCCCAAATCAAAATGTTCATGCCTTGGATGGCGTGAAAACGCACGAATTTGTTCTTGTCCTCGGCGAAATATGGGATGAATGCCAGGATGTAGGCCAAAATCGCCATGCCCTTGCCCTGTTCGATTTCTTGTTTAGTCACACCGCCCTTTTTGTCTTCGTGCTCTTTGCTATCGTGTACTTGTTCAGTCATTTGACAACTCCTAAAGGTTTAATTTAACGATCAGTCGCGCCTTTCTATTCCTTATGCTTCCTACTCCTTTCCCGCTGTAAAACACTAACATTATAGCATATGTTTAAAAAGTCTAGCTACTTTTTAATGACCAATGATTAGCCCCGAGCGGGCGGATGCGGCCGTTGACCTCTAGCATGGTCATGGCCACGTTGTAATCGGCGGCCGCTAGTTTGGTGACGCGCAGGATTTCGTCGCCGTCCGAAACGCCGCTGGCTAGGCAACGCAAAATGGCGGTTTCGATGTGGTCGCGGCCTTTGATAGTGCGAACGAGCTCGGCCGAAGATTGTTTAATAGTGTCGTCCGGAAAACTGTTCAGGAATTTCTCGGTCACGGCCGCGTTCGATCGGGCGTAGAGATCGCGCAATTTTTCCATGACGTCGTCGACCGTGAGCACCGGCGTGGCGCCCTGGGCGATCAGGCGATTACAGCCGATCGACAGAGGTGAAGTAATATTACCCGGCACGGCCATGAGTTCTTTGTTCTGAGCCAAAGCATGAGCGGCGGTGTTGAGCGTGCCGGACGAGGCGCCGGCCTCAACAACGACCACCACGTCGCTGAGTGCGGTGATTAGGCGATTCCGCCACAGGAAATTGCCGCGATAAACCGGCGTGTCGGGTTCGTATTCGCTGACGACCGCCCCGCCCTGCTCGATAATTCGCTGGCGCAAAATCCAGGTCGAGCGCGGATATTTGTTGGCCAAACCATTCCCAACCACGGCAACAGTGATGCCGCCACCGTCCAAGGCGCCCTGCGCGGCCAAGCTATCGTGGCCAATCGCTAGACCGCTGACGACGATAACGCCCCGCGCCGCTAGCGCCGCGGCCAGCCGCAGAGTCACGCCACGGCCGTATTCGGTTGGCTTTCTCGACCCGACAATAGCCACGGTGGGGCCCGGTTCAGGCAAATCTCCTTGATACCATAATCGTTTTGGCAGCCTGTCAATAACAGAGGTACGCTGTAAGAATTTATCGTTCTTCGGTGAGATTTCCTTGATATTATTCATAATTTATTGAAAAAGTGTTGACAAACAAACCCGAGCGTGCTATAATGGACAACGTGATCGTATGGAGATCATACGAAACGCACCTTATACCCCCATTTTAACAGAAGCGCTATTCGTAGCGCAAATGTTAGGCTACGCGCGGATGAAAGTATCTACCCTCCACTTTCGCCGCCCCAGTTCGTGATTCGTGAGCGAAGCACGGGCGTTCACGGCGGCAATCGGCGCGTATCTAATCCCTTTGACCGGCGGACCCCAAGTGTGAGGTGGGTCGCGCTTGAACCAATCGGTTCTGCCTTGAACTGGGTGCGTCGAAGGGCTGAATAACCGCGCTGTTTAGCGATGCCCACCCTTGCTAGACGCGCGGTTTTTTGGAACCACGAGACAAACCTACGGTTTTTCTAATCGGCCAGTTGGCAAAGCCAAGTTTTGATAAATCAAAACCAAGCTGGCCTGCTCTTTTCCCTAATATGATATGTCACTAAATTCATCGATGAATCGGCTGACTTGTTCGAAAATGACCGGCAGATCGGCCTGTTCGCTGCGTGAGAATTTGCCGAGAACGTAATCGGTGTCGCGAGTGGTGGCGGCCAGGTGATTGGCCGTGCCGATGCGCAGCCGCGCGAAATCGGATCCGAGGTGCGCGATGATCGATTTCAGGCCGTTGTTGCCGCCGTCACTGCCCTGCTGGCGCAGCCGGATTTTAGAAAAAGGCAGATTGAGATCGTCACAGATCACCAAAATATCTTTTGTCGGGATTTTGTAAAATTTGGCCAAGGTAGCCACGACCTCACCGGTCAGATTGTAAAATTTCTGTGGTTTGACGAGCAGGATTTTCTCGGATTCGTTGGTCGTTTCGATTATCTCGGCCAGCGCCGCGCCGAACTTGGGCGAGTTTTTGAATTTGACCCGCCGATGCTTGGCATAGAAATCGCCCGCCATAAACCCGATGTTATGGCGAGTCTTGCGATACTTTAACCCTGGATTGCCGAGAAAAATGATTAGTTTCATACCTTAATTCTAGCAGACTCTTGCAAAATTTCGAAACATGAGATATCATGAAAGCGTTAGCTAAATGAGGAGGGTGCATGTATAGTTTCGCGTCAAGAAAAAATTTTGAGTTCGAGGTGTGGCATTGGCCTTCGGCGGGAGTCGTTGCGGGGATCGTGTGCGGTGCCCTGCTCCTTTATGTGCTGACCGCGTTTCTGTTGGCTCGGCTATTTCGCAAGGCCGGCGTGCCGACCTGGAAAGCGTGGGTGCCGTTGTATAATTTGTGGAAATTCTTCCAAATCGGCGGCCGGGTCGGCGTTTGGTCGCTGCTACTACCGGTGGTGATTTTGTCGGCGGCCGCGCTGGCTTTGTTCGTCGGCGACTGTGGCTACAAACACGATTGGCAACAAACAAACGAAATCGTGACCCTAGTTTCGCTACTGGTCATCCTAATATTGGCGACGGTGGCCTACGTGGCGCAGTACATAGCGGCCGTGTGGAGCATCACCAAAAAGCTCGACAAAAACCTAGTCTATTTGTTACTGCTATTCGTCAACCTCGGCCCATCGTTGTGGCTGTGGATAATGGCGCTCGATAAATCGAAATGGAACGACAAACTCGGCAGCAAAAGCCTCGCCCCAGAGATGAAGAAAAAAGACGCGAAGAAGAAAAAGTAGGCGATCGCGGCGCGCCAGAGCGCAGCGTTGACAAATCACACTAGAAGTGCTACAATGTGCACATGGCGTCATTGCACGATTCTCCGTTGGTTGTAGATAGCCCGAATCCAACCGCTCTTAATGCGGGGGGGGGTCTAAGTGGTGATTCAACTCCTGTAGTCCCTCCGAATGTTCGTCAAACACAAATTTATCTAAATGCTGGATTAGATCCGAATCGAGAGATATCCGTTAATTATGAGGGGCAAGTAATATGGTCTGACGAAGGCTACTCGGCAAAGCAAAGCCACTTTATTTATCCGTGGACCAATGAGGCACTGACAGATTGGTACGATAGACTCAAGGTTTACCTAGCGGGCAAAAAGGTTGTCGCAGTTTGCAACAGCGATTTCGTACTGACTGCAGTTATGGCTGGTGCCGAGCAGCCCGTAAGAGTTATCGATAACAATCTAGCCTCACTGTTCTTCGCAGAGCTCAAAGCTGTCGCTGCCTCCAGATTGGATCGGCTGGAGGATTTCAAGCGATTTTTTAAAACTTTCGCAAACCCTTCACTCCGTCCTGAACATGAAAGAGTAGGTTTTTTTGGCGAGGTCTTCGAAGATCTGTCTCCTCACCTATCTGATCACTCACGCGGCTATCTCAGTCAGGTTTTTGAAAGCGTCTATATCCGCAAACACCTGATTTCAAGAAGAGGCGCTAACAATGGCAGGGCGCGTAATGCGCCATATCTGCAAAACGAAAGTGCATACTCCAGCGTTAGACTAGCTAGTTCTAGAGTAGAGTTTTGCCCCGAATCGATAGAACAGTTTTTTGGCGCTATGGTGCTCGGTAGGCTGACGCCTCATTCGCAGTGCGATACAGCTTATCTATCAAATGCACCTGCGTGGATTAGCCTTTATGGCTGGGGATCCGACGATAGTGTTATAGGAGTTGTCAATGCGGTCAGTGATGGTGGACATGTACTGATAGCAACCGATGGCTATAGACAAGAGGAATCCTTACTACTTGCAAACAACACGGGCGCCCGTTTGACGCGTATCCGACGAGATCCCCCTGGAAGAAAAACCGCCTTTAACGAGATGTCTGTGTTCTATAGATACCACGAGACCGATCTGTTGAGCTAACTAGCGACAACTAAGCTACACTGACTTTTGCGGCGCTTTACTTACTTTTTCATCTGTTTCTCATCACGAAAACTAAACTTGATCGGCGTGCCGTTGAAGCCGAATTCGTCGCGGAATTGGCGTTCGAGGTAGCGTTTGTATGACCAATGGATGAATTTGAAATTGGCGCCATAAATCACAAACCACGGTGGCGCGACGTCGGTTTGGACGACGTAACGGAATTTCGGGTGCGTGTTTTTGAGTCCGGCCGGCGGGTGTTTGGCGACGGCCTTTTGTAGGATTTTGTTGAGTTGGCTGGTGGGGATTTTGCGCTGGCGTTCCTCGGCGATGGTGGCGGCCAGCTCGAAAATCTTGGCGACGTTCTGTCCCGTCACGCTCGAGGTGAAAATCACTGGCGCCCACGGCACGAAATCGAAATTATTTTTTAGCGTGGCTAGCGCGTCTTCGGCGGCGAATTCCTCGCCCTTTAGATCCCATTTACTAACGGCCAAGATCAAGCCCTTGCCTGCCTCGGCGATCATGCCAGCCAGTTTTTGATCGAGCGCCACGCTGGTGTCCTGGGCGTCGACGAGCAGCAAGCAAATGTCGGCTTCCTCGATGGCCGCGACGGTGCGCAGCACGCTGAATTTCTCGACGCCGCGCTCGATTTTGCCGGGCTTTCGCACGCCGGCCGTGTCGAGGAGCTCGATCGTCCGCCCGTGATATTTCACGCTCACGCGGTTGATGTCGCGCGTCGTGCCGGCCACCGGCGCTACGATGGCCTGTTGTTTTTTGCTCAGGGTGTTAAAGAGGTGCGATTTGCCGACGTTGGGGCGGCCGATGAGGGCGAGTTTGAGGGGTTTTGTGTCAGTGGATGCGTGCGCTTCCGCCAGAACATTGCCTTGGCGTACGCGACTCAAGCCCGTCGTTACGGGTTTCGTCGCTCTCTCCTCATCCGTCATTCCGGACGACGCCAAGTCAAGTTCTGGCTGCGCGCTTGCGCCAGCTACCTCGGAATCTTCTTTCCGAAACCGTCCGGAGTCACGACGAGGCGAGAGCGATTTCTCCTGTAACGACAGGCAGAAATCGCGTATTGAGGGAGGAGATTCCGAGGTAGCATTCATGCCGACAGATTTTGCTATCTGTTCCATAAGCCGACTGATCCCGCGATTATGTTCGGCCGAAGTCTCGACGATGTCTTTGATGCCGAGGCGCAGATATTCGTCTGGTGATATTTTTTCTTTCAAATCGGCCTTGTTCAGCACCAAAATGACTGGTTTTTTCGATTTTAATACCTTTTTCGCTATGTCGCGGTCGGTCTGGTCAGGATATTCGGTGATGTCTTTGACGAGCAAAATCAGATCGGCCGAGTCGATAGCGTCGTCGACTTGATCCTGGATGGTCGCCTCGAAATCGTCCTCGGGATCCTTCAGCCCAGCGGTGTCGACCAAGACAAAACGATCGTTAACAGTGCGGACGACCGAGTCGCGCGTCGTGCCAGCCTCGCGGGCGACGATGGCGTCTTTCCGCCCGATGAGGCGGTTGAACAGCGAAGACTTGCCAGCATTAGTCTGGCCGACAATGGCGACGATTGGAAGTTTGGTTGACATAATCAGATAGATTGTATCAGATATAATTAAATTTATCAATTGACCGACGCTAATATTTGTTGTATAATTGTCGAATGACAGGAAATGAGCAGCGATTTAGCTCAGCTATGAATGGAGTCTTAGAAAGCGTTCCGCACGACATCAGTGGCTTCCCGTTTTTTGCGGCCAGTTGCGCGCGGGTTGCCATGATGCCAGACGGTGATGTTAGGGGGGGGGCTATGGCTGTTGATGAAACAGAGCGTACAAAAGAAATTCGGAGGAGCATAAGAAAATACAGGCTGTACAGGGCGCTTCTGGGACACGCAGGTATGGAGGCTCCAAAAACTGATCAGGAAGAAGACGAGTATAATAGAATGCTGAAAATGTCGGGTCTGCACGCAGAAATCGACGGGATCCTTGGGGAAATAAAAACCAGCAAATGGATATTGGCAAGCAGCAAGAAAAGGCTTCGTCGGACTTCCAAACGCAATGAAAATAGAGGTACCATGAAGAGTAGTATAAAACGGCGTAAAACTGACATCGGCGAGTTGATGAATAAGGCATGCGAGCTAATAGAGAGCCTAAAATCCGATCACCAGCAAGCTCACCAGGAAGCTGCGGCTAGACAGCGCATAGGTCGTCGCTGGCTGGCGCGTCTAGCCGTTGCTCGTCAAAATTCAGCTTCGAAATAAATCTCACTTTACTTCTTAAGCTCCGCCAAAACTTTTGCGGAAGGTTTGTTCGGGATGGAAGCGATGGTCTTGCCGCCGTAGGTAAAGACCACTTTGTCGTCGTTGGTGATTTCGCCTATGATGGTGGCTTTGGCTTTCTTGGAGCGGATCGCCGCGAGGACTTTGTCGACGTCACCAGGATTGACTTGGAGCAGGAAGCGCGCCTGTGTTTCGTTGATCAAGGTCGCCTCGGGCGTGTTGTCAGAAGCCTCCGCGTTGAGAGGCACCACCGACAAATCGACCTTTGCGCCCAGCCCGCCGTAGCGAGCCGACTCGCAGGTTGCGGCGCCGATGCCGGCGGCCCCAAGGTCGGAACAAGCGTTGATTTTGCCGGTCGCGAACGCCGCCAGGACGCCGTCCATGGTGATTTTTTCTTCCCCAAAGAGGGCTTTGGCCGGACGCATTTCGTCGGCGAATCCGGCTCGAAACGCCGTGTCGTTGCCGTCGTTGCCAGTCTCGCCGATCAGGATGATTTTGTCGCCGATGTTTTTGGCTGGCTTGGTCAAGGGTTTGTCGGTGACGAGCACGCCCACGACCGACGCCACGAGTGCCGGTACGATGTCGGAAAACGAGGTCGAAAAACCGCCGCCAGCGATGCCGACGCCCAAAACGTCGCACATGTCATGGACACCGTCGATCATTAGGTTGACTCTGTCGGCGCTGGTCATTGTTTTGCATTTGCCGCAGGTGCAAGTCTTACCATCGCCCTTTAGTCCGCAAGCTCCGACTAAAACTTTGCTCTCGAGCGGTCGTGTGCCGATAAAGTCAAGCACAGCCAAAGGCTTGCCGCCCATAGCCACCACGTCCCGGATGGCGCCTCCCGCACCGGTTGCCGCCGAATCATAAGGCGTGGCCACGCAAGGCGAGCAATGACTCTCCAATTTGAGCACGATGGATGTGTTGGTGCCGGGAATTTTCACGACGCCAGCGTCGTCGTTGGCATCTGGCCCGACCACCATCAGCCCTGGGAACATTTTGTTGACTCGATCATTTAGTTTTTTGAATTTGCCGAAATCGATCGCTTTGTCGATGTTGTGATGCAAATGCACAAAAAGCCCGTGCATCAACGCTTTTTCGATCTTGTTCATACCAAACCCTCCTTTTATTAGATCTACAAGTATTCTAGCACTCACTGAATTTTAGTGCAAGAAAGTTTTATTTCCTGACTTCCAAAGTCTCGCCGCCAAAAGTAATATTTTGCGGTTCGATGATAACTCGTTTTTGGCCGGTCTCGACGCGGCCGGCCACGACGGCGGAAAGTCCCTGCTCGGCGGCGATTTTGATGACTCGCGGCGCGTCCTTTTCCGACACAAAAATTGCAAAACCGGCGCCCACATTGAACGTGGCGTACATTTCTTTACCGTCCATGCCGGACAACTTTTGAATCAAATCGAACTCGGGCTGGATCGGCATAATTTTGTCCAAACGATAAGTAAAATCGGCCGTGGCACGCATGATTTTGCGCCAACCGTGACCGGTGATGTTGGCCATGTAATGTGGCTGCACGCCGGCCTGCAAAATGTTCCGCACGAGATTAACGTAAAGATGCGTCGGTGTCAAAATAGCTTCGCCAAATAACCGACCGTCGGGCAATTTCTGCTCATACAGGCCGGGATTTTCATCGGCCAATTTTCGCACCAGCGAGATGCCGTTGGCGTGGATGCCGCTACTCTCGATCAAGACAATCGCGTCGCCGGCCGCCAATTTGTCGCCGAGAACTAGGTTCTGTTTCGGATTGATGACGCCCACGGCCGAGCCGCCCAAATCGACGGCGCTGGGGTTGATGATGCCTTTGAGCGCCGGCGTTTCTCCCCCGCCCCACACGGCGCCGATTTCCTGACAGGCGGCTGCCCAACCGTTGACCAAATCGGCCGCCCGCTCGCGGTCAGTCGTCCAGGCCGAATCACCGACGGCAAAGTAAGCGTTGACGACCTGCGGCATGGCACCGACCACGATTAGATCGTTGACGATCATGGCCACGGTGTCGCGAGCCAGCGCATCGTAATAGGTTCGACCGGTGACTTTTCGCATCGCGTCAGCCACGAGATTTTTGGTGCCGAGGCCTTCGATTACTAGGGATCGATAAACGTCGCCTTCTTCCCAAACATAAGCCGACTCACCGCGCGAAGCCTCGATTTCCACGCCGCCAAAGTTCGCCAAATTGCCGGACGTCTCGGCGGCCGCGCCCTGCGCTAGGACTTTTACTTGGTCGAGTTCTTGGTAATTCACGCCCGATTTGGCGTAGGTTGATTGAGATTTAGTCATCATTCCTCCTTTAGCTATCCAAATATTTTTGCCAACCTAATTTGCCTAGTTTGGTGTCTTTGTCGACGACTTTGGCGGATTGTTTTTGCCTAAAGGAATTGTATTTGGTGGCTAGCGTTTGGTCGGCTAGCGCCAAAATTTCCACCGCGTAGAGCGCTGCGTTCTTGCAACCATTTTCGGGCATAGTCGCCAGAGTAATCCCAGGCGGCATGGCGATGTTACTCCACAGCGCTTCGTGGCCGTGGTTCGGGTTCCGGAGCGGTATCGAAATGATCGGCAAAGTCGTATAAGCCGCCAACACGCCGGCCAAATGCGCTGACATACCGGCACCCGCGATGATGATTTTTAGTCCGCGCTCGCGCGCCTCCGAAGCATATTCAGCGGCCGCGTTTGGCGTGCGATGAGCCGAAATGATGCGCATCTCATAGGCAACGCCGAACTCGTCCAAGGTTTTCGCCACCTCGCCCATAGTGCCGAGATCCGAATCCGATCCCATAACGATGCCGATTAAGGGTTTAGTCATTTCCCATCCTCCTTTATCATTTCGAGAATCAGTTGCGCGCAGTCGATTTGATTGGGAATGTTGACTTTTTGGTCGCGCACCCGCCAAATATCCGGGGTGATTTCGTCGGCTATATAGATGTTTCGATCTTCGTCAAAGCCGAGCTCGATTTTGAAATCAATCAGAGTTAGGTCGAACCGGGCGAGTTCTTCTCGTAGGACTTCACCGACTTTTACCAGGAGGTCGAGGGCTTTGTCGTATTCGCCTTCTCTCAAGATATCTTTCATCAGACAAAGACGCTCGCTAATCAACGGGTCTCCTTGGGCATCGTCCTTTAGAGTGACTTCCGTGTACGGCGGGTCAAAAGCTATACCGGGCTCGAGACTGAACCTTCTGCACATGCTGCCGGCTGTGTAGTAGCGCAGAATAAATTCGAGCGGCGGAACCGTGATTTTGCGGACTTTCATGAGGCCTTTTTCTTCGTCGGCGCCGAGATAGTGAGTCGGGATGCCTTTTGCCTCCATCAGCTCAAGAAAATATTTGGATATGGCGAGGCCGGTTTTGCCTTTGCCGGTGACGCTACCGCCGACCGTGTTCGAGCCCGGGTCGAACTTGCCGTCTTCGCCCGTAGCGTCGTCCTTGAACAGCAAAAAATATTCGCCGCTCGTCTCGTCGAGCAGCACGTCTTTTGTTTTGCCTTTATACAAAGTTTTCATAGTAAAACCCCCTCTCAAGTTTACAATTACATTGTAACACACGTGGCAATAAATGCTAAAAGTCGTCTTTTTTGGCGCTCAAAAACGAGCTCCAACGCCGGATGAAACCGAGGATGGTTTTGAGTGGCAACTCGACGAACATGTCTAAGAAACGCGACACGATATTGATCCGAGCGTAGGTTTCGTTGATCTTGCGACCGACCGCGACAAACGGCATGTACAGGAAATCGCGAATCGTCGTAACAGAAGTCTGAGCTTCGTCGCCGATCTCGATTTCGCGAATGGCGCGACTGAGACGAAAGCCGAGGAAGCTAGCCGTTGAGATAAACACAAAGAAGATAGCCAGATGAATCCACTCGAAATGCGCATAGTACATCAACAGCCAAGCCACGCCGATAAACACGCCGACAATGATCAAACCATAAGCCGTGTTCCAACCAACGCCGAAGGTTTTCTGGCGGCCTTTGATGAATGGCTTGCTCGGGATCGGCTCAAACAGCACGCGGGTGATTTCGCGATTTAGAGCGTGCGTGTTGCCGGACGACGGCATGAGAAGTGTCAGACGCAGCGCGATCATGTACAGGGGCGGCAGCGCCAAATTAACAATCAAAGGCAGCCATTGCACCGTGCTATGCACCCAAAGATCATACGGCACTTCGATGGCGATGCCGATGATGAACTTGGTGATAACCAAAAAGATCACGCTACGGACGATGCCGCGGCTGATGTTTTGCGAGACTGATTTGTACGCCTCGCCGATGGCTAGGTTATATTGCTCGGAATAAGATTTGTCGCTAGTTAGGCGCTCGGCGGCGTTGTCGTCGTTACTGGCCGCCAAAAGCGCAATGCGAAATGGCGCGCCGTTTCGGCTGGCTATTTGGATCAATCGTTTGAGGGCGGGACTAGCGGCGATTTGGTCGATTTGGGTGTTGAACTTGGCGAACTCCACGGCGTGATCCAACGACACTTGGTAGCGCGCCGTGAGACCGAGGCGAATGGCGGCCGGGTCTTCGCGCAGTAGTGATTGCTGTACCGCCATGAATAAGGTAGCCTCGTAGCTGGCTGGCTTTTCCCCAAAAATCGCGGGCGCATCGATGGCGCTCAAGAAATAATTATAAGCCAAATCGGTAAACACCGCGTTCAGGCGATGATCGCGCAGCTTGTGTTCGATGGCGGCCGACATCGGCGCCAACGTCCAACGATCGGCTGTTTCGCGCGGAAATTTCTGGAGCAATTTAGTGCGCAAATGCGTGTACTCGCGCACCAAATGTGAAATCTCATTAACAGTAGTCAAAGTAACCGAATCGTTCTCGAGATAACCCGCCAAAGTCAGCTCCGTGATCAACTCCTCGCCGATGTCATTCAATTTGAAATCCGGCGTGAGATAAATGCGTTTGAAAAACCGCCTGATGGCTCGCATCAAGAGCAAATTCTCATCGGCGTTCTCGCTGGCATTTCGCAAGCTCTCATACAAATAAGTCAAACCGGCGCCGGTGGTTTGGACGTGGATTTTTTCCCGCGTCTCGTTGCTAGCTCGCTCGCGATCCTGGGCGTCGCGAACCAACCTTAGCTCGTGCGCGAATTTCTTGGCCAGGGCGTTCGGTTCTTTCATAGCTTATATAATAAGTTTCCACTGCCCTGTTGTCAAGTCGTCCAAGTGATAATTGCCAAAGTCAGTGCGATGAAGTTTAGTGACGGTGTAACCAAGAGCCGCGAAAGTCCGACGGATCTGGCGATTGCGCCCTTCGTGCATCGTGATGCGCCAGTGGCGTCTCGGAGGAAGGTTTGGCCTGCCGCCCAACCCCAAACCATCTTCATTCCTCCTCGACGAAAAATCACGATGTTCTTCATCGCTCAAACCTCGGTTGTCTGCGGAACTCGCTGCGCTCAGACAGTCCTCGCCAAGCCGGGATTTTCGCTCGTCATCACTCAGATTTTTCGGAGAGTCGTCAGAAAGAGATTTGGGATTGGGCTTTGCCTCTCTCTCCTCTAGCGTGAATCGGCTTTTGCCGTCAGGGAGTTCGATGCCAAAGTCGGAAATCATCTGTTGATGGAGCGGTTCGAGCGGATGGTCGAGCTCGACTTCGTAGATTTTGGTTTTGGCAAATTTGGGATGCGTCATCGAGAATGCCAAATCACCGTCATCAGTCAGCAAAATCAAGCCAGAACTGTCGCGATCGAGGCGACCGACGGTTTTTAGCTTGCGGTACTTGGGCGGCAACAGTTCATAAAGAGTCTTAGCGTCTTTCGCCTGGGCGCGCCGCGAGCTAACGTAACCGACGGGTTTGTTCAACATGACGAGAGTGCGTTTCTCGGGCAGTGTCAACTTTTTGCCATCGAGAGTGACGGTCGGCTCCAAAGCCAAACCGTCTTCCCTCGACACGCGATTTCTGCCTGTCGTTACAGGAGAAATCGCTCTCGCCTCGTCGTAACTCCGGACGGTCTCGGGAAGAGGTTTGGCTTTGGGCTGGCTAGTCACGTCAATGACTGTTCCCAATCTCGCTACTTTGCCGTTGACTTTGGCGCGGCCGGCGACGATCAAATCATCGGCCTCACGGCGAGACTTGCCGGTGGCGCTAGCGATAAATTTGTTTAGACGCATGAGATTTCTCTAGGGTTGTTTCGGGAAAGTCGCAGTATCATCGGCCGGCGTGGACGGTAAACTATCGATGCTGATGGCGCCGGTCGAGTCGACTTGGATGCCGGGAGCATCAACTGGCGGCGGTGCCGGCGGCGTAGCGATTTGCGATTGGAACTCGGGCGATTGGGGTTGGTCTATGATGTCTTTGGCTTCCTCGTTGGCGATCAAATTCTGGACATCGACCGGCGGAGTCAGACTCTCCCCCGTTGGTTCGATGACGCGAGCACGTGCGCCGCTTTGCGCTAAATCAACCGACGGTTGGTAAGGCGCCTCTGGCTCGTCGGGATCACCGTCTTTGGGTTGAAAAGATTCAACCGGCGGCTGGTCGGGCGCGGCTTCGATCGGCGGTGCCACCGGCGGTAAATCAGGCGGCGGCGTGGCTGGTGCTGGTAGGGGCGGCGTTTCGGCGATCGGTGTAATTTCGGGAGTGGCTATCGGCGCGGGCGGTGCGGGAACGTTCGGCGTAGTCACGACCGGCACATTGGGCGGCGTGGTCGGCAGAGTCGGTGCCGGCACACCGGCGGTAGTCGCGGGTGCGGTGGCGGCCGGAGGATTGACCGGCGATTGGTTGGGTGCGGGCGCGGCGGGCGGCGTTGCCTGAGGCGCGGCGCCGGCTTCGGCCGGGTTATTTCGGTCGCCCAAAACTTCATGAACAGTATTGACCACGTCTTCGATGCCGACTTGGCTTTTGACGAGATAGCGATCAGCGCCGAGACTTTCGCCTCGTTCGCGATGTTGGTCGCCGCTCAGCGCTGTCATCATGATGACTTTGATGTCTTTGGTGGCTTCGTTGGAACGGAGTAGATCTAACATCTCAAAACCGCTGATTTTGGGCATCATAATGTCACTAATAATCAGCACTGGTTTTTCGCGGATAGCTACCGCCAGGGCTTCTTCGCCGTCGCCGGCGCTAACAATATCATAACCCTCCGCTAGCAAACGCACGCCGTAAATTTCGCGCAGAGCTTTGTCGTCTTCGACTAGTAATATCTTAGCCATCGCCATACATTATACCGTTTATGTTTAGCTCATGCAACAGTCTTTTCACTCAACCCCCTTAGCATTATTTATAGTGGCGGCTTGTCGCTGGCGAGCTTTGATCTCGCGGGCTTTGACGATGGCTTGGTCGCGCGACAGAATATCAAATTCCACCCAAAAGGTCGAACCGCGGCCGTAATCGCTCTCCACGCCGACTTTGCCGCCGAGCTTCTCGGTCAGTTTTTGGATCAGATACAGACCCAAACCCGTGCCACCGATCTCGCGCGTATCGCTATTATCGACTCGATAAAATTTCTGGAACAGATGCGGCACGTCTTCGGGCGGAATGCCGATGCCGGTGTCAGCCACGCTAATGCGAACGCGACCTTGGTTTTCGGCGGCGCTGACTTTGATGGTTCCCTGCTGCGTGTATTTGATGGCGTTGCCGATGAGGTTGTCCAAGATTTCTTGGAACTGATCCAAATCAACGTAAATAATGTAAAGCGGTTGAAGTTTTCCGGAGCTTTCGTAGGTCAGCGTCAAGCCGTTTTCTTTGGCTTGGTCTTGCAATTGCTCAACACATTGGCGAGTGGCCGCGCCGGCGTCCACCAAAATTAGGTGGCTGTACAGGCGGTTGTCGTCGAGTTTGGTGACGTCCAACAAATCCCGCAATAACCGACCGAGATGTTGCGCGGCGGCGTGGGCTTTTTTGGCGTAGACCTCTGTGCGAGCATCGATCGTGGCCGTGTTCGGGTTAAGTATCATGGCCAAATAGCCCTCGATGATCGCGACCGGCGTGCGCATCTCGTGGCTGGCGGTGCTGATGAAATCGGCTTGTTTGCTATTTTCCTGGCGCTTGGCGGCGACGTCACTAAAAACTATCACCACGTTGCTACCGGATTGAGCAATCGGCGCGGCGCTACCTTCGCCGATTGGTTTCTTTAATTTCTCAAAAAAGCTAACCTCGTGCGGTTTGACGGGCTCGCCTATCGGGGCGACGGCAACAGAAACGTGGGCGTACTTTTTCGAAGCAGTTTGCAAAAAAATGTCGCTCTCGGCCACCGGGTTGCCGGTGTGCATGACTTTGATGACGGGGTTGAGATCATCAGGTATAGCGTGCTGGGTGGCGTCGAAAAATTTAAAAATGCTGCGAAAATCTAGGTTGATCGCGTCGCTCACCTTCCAACCGGTCATCTTGGCGGCCGCCGGGTTGAACGCCGTAATGATGCCTTTATAGTCGACAATAGCCACGCCATCAGAGACAACATTCACAACGACGTTGACCGTCTCGGGAGCACTAAAAACCGCACTAGGATCGACGTGCTTGGCCTGTTTCTTCTTGGGACTCCCGAACGTATGCCCACCTTTCGATATATTATAAATAATTCGGACAACAGTCCACGATCATTGTAACATAAAAAGCATGAGCATGAAAAGACATTCATTTTTAGTTTTTGTGATAAAATAAAAAAGTGATTACATTAAAAAATCTCACTAAAAGATTTGGCCATAAAATCGCAGTTGATAATATTTCGATCAATATTCCTGAGGGTAAAGTCGTTGGTTTTCTCGGGCCGAATGGTGCGGGTAAAACTACCACGATGAATATGATTTTGGGTTTAGAAAAACCAACTGCGGGCGAAGCCAAAATCGATGGGAAAAATTACGTTGAGCTAAAAAATCCACTCAAAATTGTCGGTGCGGTTATAGGTCAGAATTTTCATCGGAATCGCTCGCCGCGCGCCCACTTGGAATTTCTGGCGGCCGCGACAGGCATCCCGCACGACCGCGTTGACGAAGTTTTAGAATTGACTGGCCTGACCGATGTCGCGGAGAAACCGGTCGGAAA
>WQXA01000005.1 GCA_009785095.1 Candidatus Saccharimonadota bacterium
CGAATTGGCTCTCAGCGCTCGCACTACCAACGCGCTAATTAGTGCTGGTATCAAAACGGTCGGCGATCTAGTTAGTCTGAGCGACGATGAGCTGAACGACCTCAAAGGTTTCGGTGCCAAAGCGCGCGAAGAAGTCAAAGACAAGGTGGCGGAGTTGGAGTTCTAAATGCACAGGCATGGATATAAAGGACGCAAATTTGGTCGCGAGCGCGATCAGCGGACGGCGCTGATGCGGGGTTTGATGTGCTCATTGGTTGAACATCGAGCTATCACGACGACCCTGCCCAAGGCCAAAGACCTCCGTCCCAAGATGGAAAAAATCATTAGCAAAGCCAAAAAAGGCGATCTCGCGAATCGTCGCCGGGTGATCGCGGCGCTGGATAGTGTTGACCTCGGGAATCGCTTGGTCGACCTGATCGCGCCGCAGATTTCGCGTGGCAGTGGCTACTTGCGGATCGTCAAGCTCGACGAGTACCGAGTCGGCGATAATGCTCCGATGGCGCGGATCGAGTTTGTTGACGAGATTAAAGACTCAATCGATGTCATTGCGAAAGAATCTGGATCGTCACGCGCCGAGAGCGCTCGCGATGACAAAACAGGGGAGGACACCAAATGATCTTCAAAACTTACAGCAAAAAAGCCGGCGACGTCGAGCACAAATGGGTGTTGATCGATGCGGCTGATCTGGCGCCCGGACGAGTAGCGACGGTTGCGGCCGAGCGGCTGACCGGCAAATACCAACCGACCTATACGCCGCACATCGATAGCGGCGACCACGTCGTCATCATCAACGCCAAGAAATCATGGCTGAGCGGCGATAAATACAAGGAAAAGAAGTATCATTCTTATAGCGGTTATCACGGCGGAATCAAGGAAACCAACCCGAAAGCCATCGGCAAAGTTTCGGTTATCGAGCGTGCTGTCCGTGGCATGCTGCCCAAGAACAAATTACAGGCCGACCGCATGAAGCGCTTGCACGTTTATGCGGACGAAAATCATATTCATGAGGCACAAAAGCCCACTCCTCTCGTCATTGCGAGGAGTGAAATGACGAAGCAATCCAAAAAGGAGGTTAAATAATGCCCGACAAATCCTACTTCTACGGCCTCGGCCGCCGAAAATCGGCCACCGCGACGGCGCGCCTCTATGCCGGCAAAGGCGAAATCACCGTCAACGGCCAGGAGGCGAGCAAATACTTTGACGACAACAAAGCCCTGCTAGCCGAGCTGACCGACCCGTTGGCGTTGGTCGGCAAACAATCCGACTTTGACGTCACGTTGCTCATCAAAGGCGGCGGCACCTCCGGCCAAGTCGACGCGGCCAAACTAGCCATCGCCAAAGCGCTATCAACCGTCAACGACGACCTCAAAGGCGCCCTGAGCAAAGCCGGCTTCCTCCGCCGCGACAGCCGCGTCACCGAGCGCAAAAAATACGGCCTCAAAGGCGCCCGAAAACGCGAACAATTTAGCAAACGCTAACAACCCGAGCACTGACCGCTCCAAAACTCCGCCCCAAATCGAGCGGAGTTTTTTGGTTAACAGATCATCGAACTGAAATTGACTTGACATATTATGCGCTTATGATACAATGACAAGGTGGTACAGGAACTACCATCCAAGTGCAACCCGCTGTCTAACGCAAACGCAGCTGATTTCGCTGCGAGAGCACTGAGATCAGATAGCTACACTGGCATATCGGCGCGCATGACAGGACGATTCCGCAATCCTGGCTTTCCCGAGCAGGGCGGACTGCTTCATACTCTATTAGCAGAATTAAATTGCTTCTGGGCTAGCCATGAAGAACCTTCACCTAACACTGTGCTGGCTCTTGGTTCGTTATCGCAGATATTGGCAATATCCAGGCAGTCGATGGGGGGGGGGGATTACCCGATGCCTTTTTGTTCACCGAGTCTTCTGCTATACCGGTAGCTGATGCCGTTCGTGGTTTTTGCGAAGAATTGAACGAGCTTGCCCCGCTTCTGTTATCAGTTCGCGTGCGCAAAAATGTGTCCAAGCAGAGCGAGTCGTCAGGGAAGAGACTATTGCCGGTGGGGATGGTATCTGATCCATTTTACTATGAGCTAGATCTGGAGGCGCGGTGCCTATCGCCAATGATATCTGGCGCTAAAGTTGTGGTTGTAGACGAATATTACAACACAGGTCGCAGTGTCGCAGCAGCCAGATACATTGCTAACGCGGCGGGCGCCCAATGCATTGCTAGCACTAACAAACATACACACTGGTATCATCAAGCTGAAGCTGCGAAAGTGGATGTAGGAAAAATGACGTCTCCACATGCTCCATTTATGCGTGAAGTCGGAAGAAGCGTCGCGCGTCTCGTAGATGGTGATCCTGAATACTGGTCTAATCTGCCAGAGCTAGCCGCGTATGATCTTGGTAAAAAAGCCTGGGTCAGTTAGTTTTGCTAACACAAAATTTCGTGGAGAACCAAACCCCTGGTCGCCGGACATGAAAAATATCGTCGCCTCGAACGGTGTGGCTCATGACGGGCTACTGGAGTTGATCGGGGAAGCGTAACGAAAAACCGTTTTTTAAATTAGATATTGACACGACGTCAATAATGGTGTATAATGGCAGCATGATTAGATACAATGACAAGGGTGGCATCAGGGGTGTTCGTGTTCAATGTGCTCCATCTGCTAAAAACCTGCCCCCCCCCAGCTTATCGGTGAGATTGATTCGGATCTGAAGTATATACGGGACAATGTTGGTAGTACCGCACTAGATATTGCAGACCCCACTGCGCGCTTCTCTGGGCTCCAAACGTTAATTCTCGGTCGTAAGCGTCTCGAGTCAAAATCAGCTGCTCTAGCCGCGCGTTTCTGCACCGATAATTTCAGAGTTGCAATGGGTTTAGTAGGAGTTCGGGCTCTTGTTAGTTACGGTCATTGGCATCTACTAACTAGTGGAAGCGACGTCTCCGAAGGCGATCAAGATCGTGCCCGATTGTTGATTGAAGAAAAAGTCAGATACGACACACTTGACACCCAGGCATGCGTTATGGATGCTGTGCGCTCTATCCTGCCGCAAGAGAACAGCAGGGTCTGGGCGGCGGGTGGTGCCGCTTTAGGTTTAGGCTCAGGGCAAACGCGCGAAATTTTTGTAGGCATGACAGATGAAGCTGTGACTGCAACCCTCAACGACCTGCTCGAAGTTGCTGAAATAATCAAAGAACACATAGCCATGCTAAGCGCCGGCAATCCGCCGCAGGTTAGGCAATGGCTCGTTGACTGTGGTTTCGTACCGGATCCGGCCAATCCTGATTCTAGACCTAAAATGTAAATCGCAAATGATATACTCACGGTAGCAAAGTAACTGCTCGGCGACAAATAAAAATTATGACCATTTTGATATAATATAGATATGACAAATAAATTATCGTCACTACAAGACAAGATGGGTGAAAAAACCAAAAGAACTAGCGGCAGCAGTTCCGCAGCAAGAAAGTATTCGGTTTCAAAAAACGAGATGAAACGCCGGAGAAATGCCTTCGTGAAACTCGTAATTAGTTTTTACCTTACCACTTTTATACTTTTATTTAATGAGATTACTTTGTTCCCAAAGATTTCAATACCTATTGCAATAATCTTTGCAGTAGTTTTTATTTCCCTCATATTTGCCGTCGATAGAATGTTCAGAAAACAAGCCGATTGGCAAATTTGCCTATCAGACAAATATCTCAAACGAGATTTTGGTAAAACTAGTGAAAAATATCTACTCAGTGACATAAATGTTATCCGGATCAAAAGGACAACTCATGGGTCAATACGAGAGATAACTTTTAAAAGGTTAGAAGGAAAGAACTTTTTCATTAGTGGACTTGATGATTTTGAAAAATTCAATGATGACGTGATTAGCCACGCAAAAAACGCAAAAATTATAAACTATAAAGAGCCGCCCGTTGATTACGACCACCCATTATTCTATGTGTTTCTCGGTCCAATACTCAGTGCAATATTAATATTGCCACTCAAACTTCTGTTGTCAGTTGGCGAAGCAAATTTTAAATATATCCAATTCGCGATTGCTTGTTTCCTTATAGTCACAGGGATATTTTTTATAGTAAAACAACCTACAAGTGGTCGATATGGTATGAAAAAAAGAGTCGCCGATTTGGTTATTGGTTTGCTATTCTTTGCCGTAGGCGCATTGACAATCTCACTAGTAATATAATTTTGCAGTTTGTGGTGCGCGAGAGAGGGCTCGAACCTCCACGCCCGAAGGCATATGCTCCTAAGGCATACGTGTATACCAATTTCACCACTCGCGCACGCAACAAAAATTATACCAAAAAAGCACCCCCGGCGCCAATCACTCGTCTAACAGACGAAAGAGGGCTATTGCCGCTTCTCCGTAAATTCGTTTGTCCACCACAACAACTCCATTTAGGTTCGGCAAAGTCCCTCTCTCCGAGTACGATAATACCAAAAGGCCACTAGGTTGTAAATGACTAACCAATTTGGAAACTGTGGAAAACTGTGGGTCGTGGTATGGCGGATCTGCGAAAATTATGTCGTATTTATCATCTCTCGCGGTTTTTGTCCAGGCTTCAACCCCCGTTTTGATTAATTTTGTAAAGTTTTGCACACCTAACGTTGTAATATTTACATCAATGACGCGTTGGGCGGTTCTATCACGCTCCAAAAAAGTCACAAAACTAGCGCCCCGGCTCAGAGCCTCCAACCCAACGGCGCCCGTGCCAGCAAAAGCATCCAACACACGCGCCCCCGCCACGTGGCCGCGCGACGAAAGCATATCAAACACCGACGAGCGGATGCGGTCGCCCATGGGCTGTGTGCCAGAGGCCACGTCCGCCGAAATCCACCGTCCGCCGAAACGGCCGCTAATAATCCTTAGACGCATACAAATATTCTACTATTCTACGATGTGTGTTACAATGGTAAGTATGAGCAAAATAGCGGATTACTTGCGGGGGAAGTTGACCGGCGAAATCTCAACCGACCCGGCGGTTTGCGCGGATTTCGCGCATGACGGCAGTATCCTAGAGGCGATGCCCGAGGTTGTGATCTTTCCGCGCACCACCAACGACGTGCGCAAAGTGGCGCGGTTCACTTGGCGGTTGGCGGAGCGTGGCCAAATCCTACCGATCACGGCGCGAGGCAGCGGCACAGACACCACCGGCGCGGCGATCGGGCGGGGCGCCATCATGTCCTTTCCGGCGCACATGGCGCGCATTCTTGAGCTCGATGTCAAATCCCAAGCCGTGCGGGTTCAGCCCGGACTCAATTTTGCGGCGCTCCAAGAAGCCATGGCCACGCACGGCCTGTTCGTGCCAACGGCCAGCAGCGACGCCAAAGTCTCAACCATCGGCGGCGCGTTGGCTTCCAACGTGGCCGGCGCCAAATCGATCAAGTACGGCACGCTGCGGGATTGGACGGATCGGCTCGAGGTGGTCTTGGCTAACGGCGAGGTCATCCAAACCGGTCGCCTATCCAAACACGAGCTGAACGCCAAGAAAGGCCTGCAAACCATGGAGGGCGAAATCTATCGCGGGATTGATGCTCTGATCGACGAGAACGCGGAAATTATCACCGGTTACGCTAACGGATCATCACTCAGCGCCGGTGGTTACGCCATTGATTTAGTCAAAGGAAGCGACGGTTCGTTTAATTTGACGCCGCTATTCACCGGCTCGCAAGGCACCCTGGGACTGATCGTCCAAGCCATCATTAAACTAGCCCCGCACCCCGACAAAGTTTCGCTGATCGCGGCGGCCATCACGTCCGATCAGGATCTGCCGACTTTGACGGAGCAACTTTTGGCGCTCGAGCCGAGCGAGCTCGAGTTTATTGATGGTGACACTCTGAAATTGATTGAAAAGAAAGGCGGCGGCACGCCCTGGAAAGCCGTTTCGGAGAAACGACCGGAAACCATGTTGTTTATCGAGTTCGACGACAAGCACCACTCCCGCAAAGTCAAAAAAGCGGCGCGTCTCCTCGACGAGGCGGCGGTCGTCGACGCCCAGGTGGCGAGCACTTGGGAGGATCAGGAAATCCTGCGCTCGATCCATCACAGCGTCTCGGCCATCACCAATTTCAGCGAACGCGGCGTGGCGGCTTTGCCGATCGCTCCCGATCTGTCGGTCGGGTCGGCGCGCGTGCCGGAATTGGTCGAAGCGGTAAAGAAACTGCTGCGGCGCAATCATATCGAGGGCGGCATTTGGGGTCATCTCGGCACCGGCGTGGTTAGCGTGCGGCCGCTACTTAATTTGGCTAATCTCGGTCAACGCCAGACCGTCTTTAAATTATTGGGCGAGCTGCTCGAGACGGTCAACAACATGGGCGGTTCGATGAGCGGGGAATTTGGCGATGGGCGGCTCTTGGCGCCGGCCACCAAGGAACAATACGGCGCTAAGATGACGGAAATTTTCACTAAATTAAAGGCGATCTGCGATCCTTATGGCACGTTCAATCCGGGCGTCATCACCGGCGCGACCAGGGACGATTTGCTGAATATGCTGCGCCAAGATTACCGCGAGGATCGCTTTCCTGAACTAAATTTGCGCGGCTAGACTAGACTTATTTTGCCTATTGGTATACAATAGACAATTACAATTTAAAAGTCAGGGGGAAATATGGCGCATTACTTGGACGATCAATCACGAACGTTTAGCGAATTTTTGCTGGTGCCGGGATATTCTTCGGCCGAGGCTGAAACGGCCAATGTTAGTTTGAAAACGCCTTTAGTCAAGTACAAAAAAGGCCAAAAGCCAGCCCTGTCGCTCAACATCCCGCTAGTTTCGGCCGTGATGCAGGCGGTTTCCGACAATCACATGGCGGTAGCTCTGGCGCGCGAGGGCGGCCTTTCCTTTATCTATGGTTCGCAACCGATCGAGAGACAGGCTGCTATGGTCGCCAAAGTCAAATCCTACAAAGCCGGATTCGTCTCGAGTGACACCAACGTGAAGCCGGGCGACACGCTAGCGGATCTGCTGGAATTGCAAAAGAAAACCGGCCACAGCACCACCGCCGTCACCGAGGACGGCACGGCTAGCGGCAAATTGCTCGGGTTGATCACTAGCCGCGACTACCAACCAGACAAAACACCCGGCCAGACCAAAATTAGCGCCCTGATGACGCCGTTTACTGATCTAGTTTGTGCGCCGGACGGTGTTAGCCTACAGGAAGCCAATGATCTTTTGTGGGAACGTAAATTGAACGTTCTGCCCGTCGTAGATAAAAAACAACGCTTGACCGCGCTGGTTTTTAGAAAGGATTACAATCAATACATCGGTCATCCTAATGGGTTGCTGGACGAGCGCAAACGCTATATGGTTGGCGCCGGGATTAACACTCGCGATTACGCCGAGCGTGTGCCGGCCTTGATCGCCGCCGGTGTGGATGTGCTCTGCATTGATTCGTCCGAGGGTCATAGCGAATGGCAGAAACGCACGTTGGAATTTATTCGAAAGAAATACGGCGACAAAGTCAAAATCGGAGCCGGCAACGTGGTCGACGCGGAAGGTTTTCGTTTCTTGGTCGAGGCTGGCGCGGACTTCGTCAAAGTCGGCATCGGCGGCGGCTCGATTTGCATCACGCGCGAGCAAAAAGGCATCGGGCGCGGCCAGGCTTCGGCCGTGATCGAGGTCGCCAAAGCCCGCGACGAACATTACAAGAAAACCGGCCTTTACGTGCCGATCTGTTCCGATGGCGGCATCGCGCACGATTACCAGATGACGATAGCTCTGGCCATGGGCGCGGATTTCTTGATGCACGGTCGTTATTTTGCGCGCTTTGACGAGAGCCCGACTAGTAAATTATTGATAAATGGCAATTATGTCAAGGAATATTGGGGCGAGGGTAGCAACCGGGCGCGTAATTGGCAGCGCTACGACCACGGCGACAATAGTCAACTCATTTTCGAGGAAGGCATCGATTCCTATGTGCCGTACGCCGGGAGTTTGCACGATAACGTGACCGTCACTCTCAACAAAATCAAAGCGACGATGTGCAACCTCGGGGCGCTATCCATTCCGGAACTGCAACGCGACGCGAAACTGACTCTAGTCTCCTCGATCGGCATCATCGAAGGCGGCGCCCACGATGTGGTTCAGAAGGATCGGAAATAAAAAAATAACAGTACGTTAACCTCGCTATAACACGCGGGCTTTCAGATCCGCAAATGTTTCAAAGGCGTCGGAGACGTAAGCCTTGCCCAAACGCGAAAGCTGTCGCCCAAAAGCTCGCCTAGCAACTTCCTCATTAAAGACAAAAGCCGACGGGCGGCAGACTCTATGTAGCTTTTTCCCTCTATCGTGCTCAGGAGATACACGGCATATGAAACCTGGTGGTACATTGACTCCCCTGAATTCCACAGGCTCTAGATTCAGGGCAGTCTCTACACCGTACCGTTTATCAACGAACTTTTTACCATCAATATCGATTACATTAGGATTACCCCAAGTTAACTCACGAACAAAGTTCTTTTCTGCGGAGTAACAATCATCAGAATGCCTTACGGAAGAAGGTACTTCCTGATCACCGGCAACCCTTTCATAATCCAACTTTTTGAGCGGCATAGATCTGCCCAAATACAGCAGTAGATCCGTTGGTGGATCCCCTGTTGTTGCCGTTGCGTGCGGATCAATGCGTACATAGTCTGATTGTTGTCTTCTATCTTTTTTCTTAGCGAGTGGCGCACAAAGCGAGCGAGCGAAGCAAGTGAAGGGGTTGCCATTCACACCAATCCCTGAATCTTCTTTTGACATATGACTGATCGCCATTTCCGATAGTGTAACGCCCAATTCACACCGAGTTAGTAGTAACCTTGCAGTATCAGTGTATAAGAATGGCAAAGTATCAAGTTTTCCCTCTCCCAAGCATTGTTGCTCGTACGCATAGCTACAATCTCCAATAATATCACGTCGCAGCTCAGCGAGCTCCTCAAGAGCCTCTAACTCCTCAGTCGAAAAAACTATATCTGCACGGGGGGGGGCTGAGAAATCTATCACATCGGTATGATATCACAAAATATTTGAGATGTCAACGTTACCACCCCAGACAGGTGCTATGATGCACACTCGTCCTCGATGTTTGTATCTATTAATCCTGAGTTTGTCGTTAGCTACTATGCTCAAGCGACCGCAGAAAGCTATCAATGGCAACAACTGCGCCCGCGAGATCACGGTACTCAACAATCGTGAACCGAGGGTTGCCATCAATCATCGTGGACAGCTTTCGCCCCCCCCCCATCCGGCCGAAATAGGCACAGGACGGGCAAGCTCCTCGCGTCAGCCGCACCGAGCTCGAAGCCCACTCCGAGGCTCGGAGTTGTCACCTCTGCCACAACAGCGTCCGCCTCATCGATCCAACTCATGTCACGCGAAAAGATCTCTTTACACGAGATCCCCCGCTCGCCGTCGGCTGTGAGGTTTTCTGAACCGACGTGCTCGGTTAGGACTTTGCCGTGGCGCTTTAACTCCCGGATGATATCCGCGTATAGAGCCTGGTCATCACGACCTCCTTTTATCGATCCACAAAAGTACAATTTCATTGATTTCTCCATTCTGGCGGATGCGGATGTCCACCTTTACGGCTAATGGTGCGCGCGAGAGGAGTTGAACCTCCACGAGCGAATGCTCACTAGCTCCTGAAGCTAGCGCGTCTACCAATTCCGCCACGCGCGCGTGAAACTATTGTATCATACTGTAGTTCTCGAGTAACCCTTGACAAAGCATAACCACCTGTGATATAATGAAAAGATAAGCTACTTACAAAACACCCATACCCACGTTCTGCCGAGCTGACAGGTGTTCTTTCTTGATATCTAATAAACGCCGGTCACTCGGCGTTTTAAAATTATCAGATTTAATGTAAAATAGGAGCAATATGAGTCTAAATCTAGCAAACTACAAAGGCGCCCGCGACATTTATCCGGAGGATATGCGGCTGCGGCGCTATATTTTCGATACTTGGGCGCGGGTAGTCGAGCGGTTCGGTTATGAGAAATACGATGCGCCGCTGCTCGAGCCGCTCGAGATTTACACGGCCAAGAGCGGCGAGGAGATCGTCAACGACCAGACTTATACGTTCGTCGATCGCGGTGAGCGCAAAGTCACCATTCGCCCCGAGATGACGCCGTCGATCGCGCGCATGGTCGCGGCGAGGAGGCAGGAAATCGCGCTGCCGGCGCGCCTCTATTCGATCGCGAATTTCATGCGCTACGAGCGGCCGCAAAAGGGTCGCGAGCGCGAGTTTTGGCAGCTCAATGTTGATCTGTTCGGCGCGTCCGGCATTGCGGCCGACATCGAGATGATCGCCATCGCCGACGCGATCCTGCGCGAGTTCGGCGCCGACGAGAGCATGTTCACCATCCGCCTCAACGACCGCCGGCTGACCGACTACATCATGCGCGAGTATCTGGGGTTGGACGAGGGACAGGCCGCCGCCATGATCAAGCTACTAGATCGCCGAAACAAGATGCCAAAGGAAGCCTTTGACGAAGCAGCGCAGGAAATCTTTGCAAGGACGGAGCTTGCAAAATTAGAGAAGCTGAACCAACTCTTGCAAGCTCCGTCCTTGCAAGAAATGCCGGCGGAAATCCGACAGAGCGGCCTGACGAAAGATTTAGAGGAACTGCTCGGACAGCTCGAATCTCGTGGTGTCACGGCTCAATTCGACCCGAGGCTGATGCGCGGCTTTGATTACTACACCGGGATCGTGTTCGAGGTGTTCGATCGAAACCCCGAGAACAACCGCGCCATGTTCGGCGGCGGGCGCTACGATGGCTTGGTCGGGCTGTTCGGCGTCGAAGATCTACCGGTGGTCGGTTTCGCACCGGGCGAGACGACGACGATCGAGTTTTTGCGGGCTTGGAATCTCGTGCCAGAGCTCAAACCGGCTACCGATCTAGTGTTGATACCGCTCGGTAATGTCGATGTTCAATCCGTGGTGGACGAGCTCCGCGCCGCCAAAATCAACGTGGCGGTCGACTTCACCGATCGCAAAATCGATAAAAAAATCCGAACGGCCGTCAAATCCGGCGTGTCGTATGTGCTGTTCATCGGTGAAGACGAGTTGGCGGAACAGAAATACACCTTAAAAAATCTCGCGACCGGTGAACAGGAAAACTTGACGATTCGCGAAATCTCGACAAAGCTTGAATCCTAAAAGTTTCCTGCAATATTCACAACAGGGAGTTTATTTGCTCGGTATTTGAGTTACATCGAGCCATTGTCGAACCGCGGGTAGTGGGCTTTGGCTCAAGGCGCCGTGTGCTTCACTGATGCGTAGTGTAAGGGCGGGGATTTTGTCACGGTCAGAGCTGAACGACAAGTCAACCCCAGGGATATCGAGCCCATGGTCAAGGAGAAAATTAGCTAAGTCGCGTCGGATTGTTCTGGAATCGCGATCCGTTACACCCATTATTAGATCTTCTACCATATCGCTTTCGGGCGCCTGCACCTTCCCACTAACGTCAAAGGCTCCATCAACCAAGAAATGCCAATAGCCACGTTGTGCACGGGCTCGATTTCCTAGCAAACGCGCAGCGTTTCGTGGTGCAATCTCTCTCACGAAACGAGCTACCTCGTTTTGTTCGACTGATAATTCGAAAAGCTTTCCCGCGGCTTTGCATATAACGCTATGGAAAGTGCTTATATCGCGGTTGCCCTCGCCAAAAACAGCCTTGAGCTGGGGGGGGGTTAATTTAGCGAGATCCAACGACGAGGCAGCACCGGCAGAGGTTATGTCTTGACGAATGGTCGTATCTATTATACCTACAGGTCTACGTCTCTGACTGATATCAACTATAATCATGAGGTTCATTGTAGCAAAATTTTCGTTGCTTGTCAATATAGTACGAGACAGATTAATCTGCTACAATATTCTCATCATGAAACACACGAAGAAGAATCTAGGGGGCAACAAATTAGAGTATCGCGTCGAGGTGGCGGCTGATGATGTGACCAAACATCACGAGGCGGCGGTCAAGAAATTATCGCGCGATGTCAAGGTCGCGGGTTTCCGCAAAGGGCGCGTCCCACCGGAGGTGGCGGCCAAACACGTCGACCCGAGCGCGCTGGCTGATGAGGCTGTCAATGCCACCATCAACGCCGCGCTGGTCGAGCTAATCACTCTGGAGCAACTACAATTGCTTGATCGACCGGAAATTGCGGTCACGAAATTCGTGCCGGCTCAGATCTTGGAGTTCACAGCCGTTGTCCAAATCGTGCCACCGGTCAAATTGGCCAATCCGGCGAAATTAAAAGCCAAAAAATCCGCGGTCAAAATAGGCGACAGCGACATCGATGAGGTGCTCGAAAATCTGCGGCGCCAAGCGGCCGAGAAAAAGCCCGTCAAGCGAGCGGCCGCCGACGGCGACGAAGTGCTGATCGACTTTACGGGGACGAAAGACGGCGTGGAATTCGACGGCGGCCGGAGCACCGATTACACGCTAGTGCTCGGCTCCAACTCCTTTATCCCGGGCTTTGAGGCGGGCATTGTCGGCCGAAAAAGCGGCGACAAATTCGATCTAGCGGTCAAATTTCCGAGCGACTACGGCGTCAAAGATCTAGCCGGCGCCGACGTGATTTTTGCGATCGTCTTAAAAGAAGTTAGAGAAGTAAAATCGCCGAAATTGGACGATAAATTTGCGTCCCAAGTGGCGCCCGATTTCAAGACTCTGGACGATCTGCGTCGCGATATCGAGAGGGAACTCGCCGCGCGCGCCGAGCACGAAGCCACGCAGAAATTTGAGGACGACCTCTTGAGCGAGTTGGCGGAGAAATCGAGCGTGGAGGTGCCGGACGTTTTGGTCGACGATCAACTGGGGGCGCTGGAGCAGCAATTCACTCAGAATTTGATGTATCGTGGGCTGACCTTAGATAAATTCCTCGAGGATCAGGAACTGACCCGCGACGAATGGTTGGAAAAAGAACTCCGACCGATGGCCGAAAAGCGCGTGCGAAACAGCATGGTGATGGTGGCTCTGGCGCGCCAGTGGGACATCGCCGCGACCGACGAAGAAGTCGCCGCCCGTCAATCGGCCATGATGACGCAATACAACGACCCGACGCTGATCGAGCGCTTCAAAGATCCCGAAATGGCTCGTCAAATCGCCCAACAAATTGTCGCGGAAAAAACTCTGCGGCGGTTGGCGGAGCTGAATCAATAGTATTATTCAGCCACCGGATAACCAGGATTCTCAGCTAAGAATTTGTAGCCGTGTCCCGGCCTCGGTAGCATAGGCACGCGTTTGCTACACATGCCGCTCCTCGCGCACTCTTCCGGCGTGAGTGGGGTAGAAGCGTCGATGTCTTTTAGGAATACCAGATGCGGTACTTCCAAACTTTCGGCCGTGACCTCAGTGCCGTCGTGTGGATTGCGTCGGATAACGGCAACGGCCGCAACAATTTCCGGCGCTTGCTTGACACCGGTGATTTTTGGCAATTCTTCACGCAAGAAAGCTATCGAATTTTGGATGGAATAGCCCGTGTTAAAGAGGTCATCGACTACCACCACTCTCGGCGCGGTGTTTTTCTCCGTGAACAGTTCGAGAAACGGCAATTTGGGGTCGAGGAACCAATCTTTGCCGGGGGTTGCCTCGGGATCGTTTTTGCTCTCGTCGGTTTTGCGATAATCGGCGTGGTATATTACTTTGCCATCAGAAAAGCCGACCGGCCTTTTCGATAAATGAATCGCCGGGATGCCTAGCTGAGCCGCGGCCAGGCCAGCCAATTCGCGCCCCAAAGTCTCCGGACCGACGATCAAATCGGGCTCGAAATCGCGCAAATTTTCGCCTAACTGATGGCCGATGCGCTCTAATAAATCGCGGCGCGTGGCAAAAAGCCTGCGCAAGTCAAAATAGGCCGCCAGATGTTTCCCGCTCGTACCGACTAGGTGGCTGTCGGTGAAAATACCGTTAATTTTCTTTAGCTCCTCGAGCACCTCATCGCCCGTGATAATCATTGTTTCTCCCTCCCCTTACGTGTCGCCAAGTATCATAGCAGCATTGGGGGGGGGGTCTGTCAAGGCTTGACACAATCATCAAAATTTGGCACAATCGAAGTATGAGTAATCCTAGTAGCTATCTCGTACCGACGGTGGTGGAAAAATCTTACGATGGTGAGCGGGCTTATGATATCTATTCGCGCCTGCTCAAGGATCGTATTATTTTCATCGGTGAGGAGCTGAGCGAGCACGCGGCGAATCTGGTGGTGGCGCAATTGCTTTTTCTGGCTTCGGAGGATCCCAAAGCCGACATCAGCCTCTACATCAACAGCCCGGGCGGGTCGGTTTACGACGGCCTGGCCGTCTATGACACGATGAATTTCGTGCCATGCGACGTGGCGACCTATGGCATCGGCCTACAGGCGTCGATGGGCGCGTTCCTCTTGTCGTCCGGCACGCGCGGCAAGCGATTCATGTTGCCGAACGCCAAAGCCATGATCCATCAACCCTCGTCCGGCACGCGCGGCAAAGTCACCGACATGGAAATCGACCTGCGCGAATCGATCGATCTAAAGGAAAAGTTAGCCAAGATTTTAGCGACCAACACTGGACAGAAAGTCGAGAAAATCAAGGAAGACATGGAGCGCGACTATTGGATGGCCGCCGAAGAGGCCAAAAAGTACGGCCTAGTTGACGGCGTGATCAAAAAGCTGTAGAATGAGCAGGATAGATAAGGGGAAGGGGGTGATGTGAAAAAATTATTAAGGGATCGTAAGTTCTGGTTCTTGGTGTTTTCGTTGTTTTGTTTTATCGCGATTGGCGTTTGTGTCATTGTCGATTGGGCGATCAACAATAACTTCACGTGGGCTGTTTATCCGTTGATATCGATCGTGTTCTTTTGGTTGGTCATGATGCCGTTTTTCTGGCTGAGGTATTCGCTGTTCTGGCAAGTCGTCGTGTTGTCGGTGCTGATTTTGCCATATTTGTATCTGTTGGATCGGTGCTTGCCGCATGCCGGCTGGTTCCAATCGATCGCTCTACCGGTTGCACTTTTTGGCGTCACGGCCGTGCTGTTGACTTATATGATTATAAGATTTACAAAAATCAACATCTGGTATCGGTTGTCGATCGCTTCACTTCTGTTGCTCGTATTGATAAATCCGCTACTACAGCTATACATCAACAATTCGATGGGCACGGAGCTAGAAATGCTCGATATGATCGCCAATATTTTTGGTGGGGTGGTGACGGCGGGAGTTTTCTCGATAGTGGGCTACGCCAGCTCTACCCGGAAATTAAATCGCAAACTAGCGAAAAAGACTTGACACGGCATTTTCGTTCGTGTAGAATGGTTAGCAATGAAGTAGTGTAAGTCTGTTTAGCGTGCCTGTCGTGGCGGACGGGTTTTGGTTAGTTTTGAACAGAGTTAGTTCCTTCGGCGCCAAGAGAACAACTTAATTTATATCTAATAAGGAGCAAGCGTGGCAAAAGCGACAAAAACCACGCCGTCGGCCAAACAGCCCAAACCGACGGTTAACGGCATCACAAAACGAACATATTTCACGCCCCAAAGCAACGTCCTCGGTCTGCCGGACATGATCGGGCATCTCAAAAAATCTTGGCAGCAGTTCGTGGAAGAAGACATGGGCGAGATTTTCGCTGAACTAAATCCGATCGAGGACTACACCGGTCAAAAATTGTCGGTTTCGTTCAAAGATTATCACTTTGACCAACCTAAAATTTCCGATCGCGAGGCCATGAGCAACAATGTTAGCTACGAGGCGCCGCTCTACGCCAAAGTCGAGCTCACCAACAAAATCACCGGCGAGGTCAAGGAAACCGATCTGTATCTGGGTGATTATCCGTGGATGACCGATCGGGGCACGTTCGTTATCAATGGCTCGGAGCGCGTGGTGGTGTCGCAATTGATCCGCAGCGCTGGCGTTTTCTTTACAGCCGAAACGATCGGTGATCGCAAATACTACGGCGCTAAATTGATCCCCGGGCGCGGCGCTTGGCTCGAGTTCGAAACGGCCGCTAACGGAGCGATCTATGTCAAGATCGACCGTCGTCGCAAAATCGCTATCACGACTCTTCTGAGGGCGCTCGGCCATGGCAGCAACACCGCCTTAAAAGACCTATTCAAGAAAATCGACACCGGTGAGGTTAACTATATTGATACTTCGATCGAGAAAGACACTTCTCGGGGCACCAACGAAGCCCTCATCGAAGTTTTCCGCAAAATTCGTCCGGGCGATCTCGCGACGGTCGATAACGCTCGCTCGATGGTTGAGCGGATGTTCTTTGATTTCAAGCGTTTCGATGTCAGCCGCGTCGGTCGCTACAAGATGAATCAGCGCTTGGCCGGGATCAAGAAAATCCTCGGCATCAAGAGCGATGTTGCTAACACGGCCGAAAATCGGGTCTTGTTGGCGGACGATTTGGTGGCGATTGTTAGCGAAATTATTCGTCTCAATAATACTCAGGAACCGGCCGACGATATCGATGCCTTTCACAATCGTCGCGTCAAGTTAGTCGGCGAGTTGGTGGCACGGCAATTCCGCGTCGGTATGTTGCGCATGGATCGCAACATTCGCGACCGCATGTCGATTGCCGATCTCGAGTCGGTCACGCCGGGTCAGCTCATCAACGCTCGTCCCATCGTGGCGGCGGTGCGCGAGTTCTTTGCTTCGAGTCAATTATCACAGTTCATGGATCAGGCTAACCCCTTGAGCGAGTTGTCGCATAAACGCCGACTTTCTTCGATGGGGCCGGGCGGTCTGACGCGCGAGCGCGCCGGTATCGAGGTGCGCGACGTCCATCCGACGCATTATTCGCGCATTTGTATTTTTGAAACACCGGAAGGCGCCAACGTCGGTCTCGTTTTGAACCTGGCGACTTATGCCCGGATCAACGAATATGGTTTCATCGAGGCGCCCTATCGCAAAGTCAAAAACGGCAAAGTCACCAGCGAGGTGGTTTATCTAGACTCGGCGGCCGAGATGCAGGAAGTCATCGCGGAGAGCTCGACCGAGCTCAAAACCGACGGCACGTTCAAAGAACTCAGAGTCGACGTTAGGCGCCATTTGCAACCGGAAACGGCCGATGCTGGCGAGGTGACTTTCATGGACGTTAGCCGCATGCAAGTCATCGGCGCGGTGGCGGCGCTGATTCCTTTCTCGGAAAAAAACCGTGGCGAACGAAATCTAATGGGCGCCAACATGCAACGCCAAGCCGTGCCGCTGATCAAACCGGCCGCGCCGATCGTTGGTACTGGCATCGAGCACGACGTGGCGGCCAACACGGCCGAGCTGATCTGCGCCGAAAAAGCCGGCCAGGTCATCAAGGCCGACGCTAGCGAAGTCCAGGTCAAATACGACACTAAAGACATTCGTTCCTATAAGCCAACCCATTTTGTGAAAAGTAACGAGGATCGTTCATTCAACCAACGCGTTGTGGTGGAACGTGGCCAAAAAATCGCCAAAGGCCAGCCCATCATCGAAGGCGCCTCGGTGGCCGACGGCGAATTGGCGCTGGGGCGCGACATGGTGGTGGCTTTCATGCCCTGGAAAGGCTACAACATGGAGGACGGCATTATCATCTCGGAGCGCTTGGTGCGCGACGACGAGCTGACCAACATCAACATCACATCGTCGTTGGTCGAAATCCGCGACACTAAATTAGGTCCGGAAATCGTCACTCGCGATATTCCAAACGTTGGCGAAGAAGCCCTACGGCATTTGGATGAGAGCGGTATTGTGACCGTTGGCGCCGAAGTCAGAGCCGGCGATGTCTTGGTCGGTAAAATTACACCGAAAGGCGAACAGGAACTTTCTTCGGAAGAAAGACTACTCCGCGCTATCTTTGGCGAAAAAGCCAAAGACGTCCGCGACACCAGCCACCGCGTCGGTCGCGCCGAAGGCGGCAAAGTCGTGGCCGTCAAAATCTTTGATCGCGAATCCGGCCACGAGTTGAAGGCCGGCGTTCTGCAACAGATCGAAATCTTTATCGCTCAAACCCGCAAAATCCAGGTCGGTGACAAATTGGCCGGTCGTTACGGCAATAAGGGCGTGGTTTCGCGCGTCCTACCGATCGAAGACATGCCCTTCATGGCCGACGGCACTCCTGTCGATATGATTCTGAATCCGCTCGGCGTGCCGAGTCGTATGAACCTCGGTCAATTGTTCGAGGTGCATGTCGGCATGGCGGTGCGAACGCTCGGCTACAAAGTCGCTTCACCGGCCTTTGATGGCGTGCCGAACGACGTCATTGTGTCGGAGCTAGTCAAAGCCGGCCTACCGGAAGACGGCAAGGTTCAACTCTTTGACGGCCGCACCGGCGAGCCTTTCCAAGAGAGAACCACCGTCGGCAACATGTACATGATCAAATTACACCACATGGTGGCCGACAAAATTCACGCCCGCTCGACCGGGCCGTACACCATGGTGACCCAGCAACCATTGGGCGGCAAGGCGCAAAACGGCGGCCAGCGTTTCGGCGAAATGGAAGTCTGGGCGCTCGAGGCTTATGGCGCTGCGACTACTTTACAGGAAATGCTGACCATCAAATCTGACGACGTCAAAGGTCGCGCCAAAGCTTACGAATCGATTATCAAAAACATGCCGATCGAAGGCCCCGACGTGCCGGAAGGTTTCAAAGTCCTGGTCAAGGAACTCCAAGGTCTCGGTCTGCGCGTCGACATGGTGCGCGCTGGCGAACTCGAGGATGCCGAGAATTTGGTCGTGAGTAAAGGCGACGGCGGCAAAATCACCACGGACGACATCGACGAAGAAATCTCCAAAATGGGCGAGGATGTCGGCGATGAGGCCGACGAAGGCGGCATAATCGACCTCGGCGACAGCGCCCACATTTCGGAAACTGACGAAACTGGTTTCGCCGCTAACGCCGATGCCGACGAGGACGGCGAGCTAGACGAAGGCGTGGTCGACTCGAGTGATTACGAGCAACAGACTGACGACGAGATCAAGGACGAAATCGAAGAAGACAACGCCGAGGACTACGACGACCAAGTAGAAAGCGAGGAGGAATAAAATGGCTAAATTTGATGACAAAGCAATCGCGGATTTTGACGCGGTGCGCCTCGCAGTAGCGAGTTCGGATGATGTGTTAGCGTGGAGCTACGGCGAAGTGCTAAAACCGGAAACTATCAATTATCGTACCCAGAAACCAGAACGCGATGGTCTGTTCTGTGAAAAGATTTTTGGCCCGATCAAAGACATCAACCCACACGACGCTAAGCTCAAAGGCGTCCGTAGCCGCGAGGCGGCCGTCGACAAAAATGGTGAGTTGGTCACCAAATCGAGTTCGCGTCGCGAACGCATGGGTCACATCAAATTGGCCACACCGGTGGCGCACATTTGGTTCATGCGCGGCGTGCCGAGCGCGATGTCGCTCTTGCTCGATTTGACGGTCAAAAACATTGAGCGCGTGGCCTACTTTCAATCTTATATCATCCTTTCGGTTGATGAGGGCAAAATCACGCAGCTCTTGGCCGACAACGAGGCCGAATTCGAAGCCGGTCGGGCAGCCATCAAAATGCGCTACGAACGGGCCGCAGGCCTCGAGCAAAATAGCGGCGAAAAAGAAGCCGAGACCGACAATCCGGTCGACATCAAGGCGCTGAGCTCGGAAATGAGCCGTGAGTTGGAGGATCTGAACGAGACTTACAATGAAAAGAAAACCATCCTAGAAAGCCTGCGCAAAGGCGCGCTGATGAGCGAAAACGCCTATCGCAATCTGCCGGAGGAGTACGAAGAATTAGTCGACGTCGGCATGGGCGGCGCGGCCTTGCACCAGCTGCTCGGCGAGATCGATCTCAGCCAACTAATCGCCGAATTGTCCGAAGAAGCCGAGGTCAAAAAAGGCCAGGTCAAAAAACGTCTGCAAAAACGCCTCAAGATGCTAGAAGGTATGTTGAGTTCCGGCATCAAACCCGATTCGATGTGCATGACGATTCTGCCGGTGATTCCGCCCGATCTGCGGCCGATGGTGCAATTGACCGGCGGTCGATTTGCGACTAGCGACCTGAACGATCTTTATCGTCGCGTGATCAATCGCAATAATCGGTTAAAGAAATTGGCGGAATTAAATGCGCCTGAGGTGATTACGCGAAATGAAATGCGCATGCTCCAGGAAGCCGTCGATGCTTTGATCGACAACTCGGCGACACGGGGCACACGAGCGGCGCAGAGCACCGGCAATCGTCGACGCCTGAAATCGCTGTCGGATCTTTTGAAAGGCAAACAAGGTCGTTTCCGTCAGAACCTACTCGGCAAGCGCGTCGATTATTCGGGTCGCTCGGTCATCGCGCCGGGTCCGGAGCTCAAAATCAACGAGTGCGGTCTGCCGAAAACCATGGCGATGGAACTGTTTAAACCATTTGTGATTTCTAAATTGCTAGAATGGGAACAGGCGCACAACATTCGCACGGCGCAGCGGCTAATCGAAGCTGGCGATCCGGTGATTTGGGACGCGCTCGATGAAGCCATCCAGGGTAAATATGTTTTGCTCAATCGCGCGCCGACCTTGCACCGTCTCGGTATCCAGGCCTTCCAGCCGCGCCTGATCGAAGGCCAAGCCATCCAGCTAGGATTACTCGTTCTGACCGGTTTCAATGCGGACTTTGACGGCGACCAAATGGCGGTTCATCTGCCGCTCAGCGTCGAGGCTCAAGCCGAAGCTCGCGACCTAATGAGCGCCAACAATAATCTCCTGAAACCGGCCGACGGCACGCCGATTTTGAACCTATCACAGGACATCGTGCTCGGTTGCTACTATTTGACCTATGAGAAAATGTCGGCGCAGCTGCCCGAGGGCGCCAAACCGCGTGTCTTTTCTGATGTGAGTGAGGCGATTTTGGCTTACGATGCCGGCGAGATCAAATACCAAACCCCGATCGTTGTCAAGTTCCGCGGCGAGGTGCGGGAGACGACTCTGGGGCGGCTAATGTTCAACGAGCTGTTGCCGGAGGACTTTCCGTTTGTCAACGAAGTCATGGCCAAGAAACCCCTCGGTCGCGTCATGGCGCGGGTGTTCAATAACTACGGCGCCGACATCACCGCCGCCGTGGCCGATGCTGTTAAGGATTTGGCTTTCGAGCACGCCACTCAATCGGCTATTTCCATGAGCAAGGACGACTTCTTTGAGGTACAGAACCTAGTCGGCACGATTGAACACGGTGACAACAAAGTTTCGCGGATCGCCGACCAATTCAGTCAAGGCCTCATCACGGACAGCGAACGCTACAATTTGACCGTCAAAGCCTGGCGCGAAATCGACGCCACCCTGACCGACAAAGTGCGCGACGAGCTCTCGACCATCGACACTTCGACCGCGGTTTTGGTCAACTCCGGTGCGCGCGGTTCGGTCGACAACGTCAAACAGGCCGCCGCCATGATCGGCATCCAAGTGGACACCACCGGTCGCGCTATCGAGCTGCCGGTCAAGCACAGCTACCAGCACGGCGTGACGCCGCTCGAAGCCTTCGTGGTGACGCGAGGGAGCCGCTTTGGCGAGGTCTCCAAAGCTCTCAAAACCGCCGACTCGGGTTATCTGACGCGCCGCTTGGTCGACGTCTCTCAGGATGTCTTTACGGTCAACGACGAGGTGGCGGTCGAGGATCCCGGATTCACGATTTATCGCTCAGAAACCGAAGAAACAATGATCGATTTTGCCGATCGGATCGCCGGCCGCTATCTGGCGGCTAACGTGCCTGGCTATGGCAAGAAAGGCGAACTCGTCACGTTGGACATGGCGGCCGCCATCCAAAACGACGAAGGCGTTGACGCGGTGACCATCATGTCGGTGCTTTCTACGCCCGAATTGTCCGGCATCCCGCAAAAATCCTACGGTATCGACATGGCGACGGGCTTCTTGGTCAGCGAATCGGAACCGGTCGGTGTCATCGCCGCGCAATCAGTCGGTGAACCGGGCACCCAATTGACGCTCGACACCAAGCACTCGTCGGGTCTCGGTACGGGGACTTCGGAAGGTCTAGCTCGTGTGGACGAGTTGTTCGAAGCTCGCTCACCAAAGGGCGAAGCAATCCTTAGCGAATGTGACGGCCTGGTCTCGGTCAGTGAGCGCGACGAAAAATATATTATAGAGATCACGCCGACCTCTAGCCGCGTCGAAAATATCAAATTACCGAGCGGTTATGTGGCCGAGGTAAAGAACGGTGCGCTCGTTTCGGCCGGCGATACTCTCGCCACCAGCGAAGGCGACGAACCGCCGATCGTGGCGTCGTTCGATGGTTCGGTCGAGGTCAAGAAAACCACTCTCAAGCTAGTGGCCGGCCAGAATTCCGTACCCAAGTACGAATTCCCGAATTGGCGCCAACTGGTCGTCGCTAACGGCGACGAAGTCAAAGCCGGCGATCGCCTGACCACAGGCTCGATCAACTTGCATCAACTCATGAACCTAAAAGGCATCGAGGCAACCGAGCGCTACATCATCAACGACGTGCTGCGCATCTATGCCGCCCAGGGTCAGAATATCTCGCCGAAACACCTCGAGATCATCGTACGCCAAATGTTTAGCCGCGTCCAAATTGACGAGCCCGGCGACAGTCCATTCGTGGCCGGCGATATCGCATCGAAATCGTTGGTGGTTCACACTAACAAACAACTCGAGTCCGAAGGCAAAGCCCCGGCCGAGTTCACGCAGCTCTTGCTCGGCATCACAAAAGTCGCGATCTATTCCGACTCGTTCCTCTCGGCGGCGTCCTTCCAAGACACCACGCGAGTCCTAATCGCCGCCGCCACCTCTGGCCGCGTCGACCGGCTCTACGGTTTGAAAGAAAACGTCATCATCGGCCGCAAAATCCCCGTCGGCACCGGCGTCCTGGCCGAAGAAGATTTCGTCAACGAACAATACGACGCTCTCGACGAAGCCAACCAGCAAGATTTACCAGAGTAGAAAATCAAAATGGCAAAAGTAGAGCAGGCGAAACACCTCAACCTCAATCCACAGATTAAGGTGTTTGCTGTGCTCTACGTGCTTTATGCGGGTTTTGCCTGGCTGACTTTTCAGCTGACACATCATCGGCTGCACATGGCGCTGGCCTGGAATCTGTTCTTGGCTTTCTTGCCGCTACTGTTTTCGACTTTTGTTGGGCGTCCAAAACAAAAGAAATGGACGACGATTTTGTGGCTGATCCTCTGGTTGCTGTTCTTTCCGAACGCGATTTATGTCATTACTGACGTCATTCATCTGGGTGAATTGAGTTTCTACGGCGGGCGCTTTTATGAGGTGAGCCGCGTGGTTTATGTTCGTGACATTGCGATTTGGTGTGAGCTCGTCACCACGATCGCCGGCGTGTTTTTGGCGCTAATTATGGGGCTACTATCGCTACTGAATATCCATAAATTCCTACTCAAACATATGAGTAAAATGAGAGTTTGGCTGATGATTGGCGGTTTTTCTCTCATCAGTAGCTGCGCGATTTTCATCGGTCGATTCCTGCGGTTCAACTCTTGGGACGTTGTGGCCAAACCTTGGCGCACCATGACGCAATTCTTTCAAAATCTCGATGCTTTTGCGCTAGCGTACATCGGATTGATTACTTTCTTTACATTGTTTATTTATGTGATTTTCTACCAGCTCATAAAAGGTATTGTCAAGTGTTGCGTCAAATCGCACCAAAATATATAATAGTACGCATGAGCAAGCAATTCAAAAACGATGATATTAGCAGGTTGTATCTGCTAATGATGAAAGAGTTCGAGAGCACACGTGAAGACTTGGGCGAAAGGATGGATCGCGTCGAGCATCGCTTGGATGGTGTCGAAAAAACACTTGACCACTTGATTGGCCAATATACCACTCTGACCGACGAGCAGGCCGCCATTGCCGGCGCACACGTTCGTATCGATGATGCGCTGGACAACCACGAAAAACGCATCGGTAAAATAGAAGAATTGCAACAGCAGGCCGCCTGAGGTTCCCCGGGCTTGCTTTTCTGAATCGTTTTTGCTATAATTATCCACGAGTTTCACGGATTTCACCGGTGCTGTGGTGCGAATCCCTTGAGTAGGGTTGTCGATAACAGGAAGGATTACTTTTGCCAACTATCAATCAATTAGTCAGAAAGCCGCGAAAAAGCGCTGTCAAAAAATCGAAAGCGCCGGCGCTTCTGACTATTCAAAACACCTTGAAAACCAAGATTTACGATCAAGACGCGCCACTAAAACGTGGCGTTTGCATCAAAGTCACCACCAAAACGCCGAAAAAACCGAACTCCGCCATGCGCAAAGTCGCCCGCGTGCGATTGACCAACGGCCAGGAAGTTTGGGCTTATATCGGCGGCGAGAAACACAATCTCCAGGAGCACGCCGTGGTTTTGGTGCGCGGCGGTCGTGTGCCCGATCTGCCGGGCGTGCGTTATCACATCGTGCGCGGCGCGCTGGATTTGCAGGGCGTCGAAGGTCGCAAACAAGGCCGATCAAAATATGGCGCGAAGAAAGGGGATAAGTGATGGGTGGAACTGAATTTGCTGGAGTTGACTATGTAACACGTCTGCCAGGAGACCCCAATCTAGTACGTGACGGATACGGTGATGGACTTACCACTGTCGAAGAAGCGGCGGCAGCCCTAGCAGCTGCCGTGGCTGAAGAGGAGGTTCCCGATGCCGCGTAAAGTCACCAAATCCCTCCAGCGCAAGATCGCGCCTGATCGCAAATACAACTCGACCCTGGTGCAGCGCCTGATCAACAAATCGATGCTGAACGGCAAAAAGCACGTCGCCGAGCGCGCGGTTTACAATGCTCTCGAAATTGCGGCCAAGAAACTAAAGAGTGAAGATCCGCTCAACATTTTCGAAACCGCCCTGAAAAACATCTCGCCGAATTACGAGGTCAAATCGCGCCGCGTCGGTGGTGCCAACTACCAAATCCCATTTCCGATTTCCGGTCATCGCCAGGAGCACTTTGCCTTTATGTGGCTAGTCCAATGCGCCCGCGAGCGCTCCGGCATGCCGTACGAGCAGCGCCTAGCGGCCGAAATCGTCGATGCCGTTAACCAAACCGGCGCCGCTTTCAAGAAGAAAGAAGACACTCACCGCATGGCCGAAGCAAACCGCGCTTTCGCGCATTTTGCGAGATAGGATCCCATGGTACCTCGATTTATCAGTAGTGGGACTTACTACGCGTTCTATGGCGTCCTAAAACGGCCGGTTTGGCGCAAGATGAAAATCCGCGAATTCGGTCGCCAAAATATTCCGAAAAAGGGCGCGGTGATTTTCGCGGCCAATCATATCAAGGACGTCGATTCGATCATTTTGATCGGTTCGGCGCGGCGGCCGATTCACTTTATGGCCAAGAAAACTTTGTTCGACGGCGGCAAAAAATTGTCGCTCAAATTCATCAAAACGATGGTGAAATTAACCAACCAAATCCCGGTCAAAGCCGGCGACAAAGCCATCGTTGAGGCAGCTTTTGAGGCGGCCACCGGATATCTAAAACGCGGCGAAGCAGTCGGCATGCATGTCGAAGGCACTCGCACGCTCGACGGCAAATTGCACGCGCCCAAACTCGGATTCACCAAACTGGCTTATGAGACGCAGGCGCCGGTCGTGCTGGTCGGTTTGCGCTACGATGGCGACCCCGAAATTCATTTTGGCAAGCCGATTCGGTATTCTACTTATAAAAAGTGGCCCGCCGAAAAGTTCGGCCGCGAGCTCCAAAAACGTCTCGCGAAATTGAGTGGCCAGCAAATGTCGGACGAAGTTTCACCGCTAGTTAAAAAAGGCGACACAACCGTCGTCCAAGCGATTTTCACGAATAAGGTCAAACCATCTTGACTTGAAGCCTTTTTGTCACTGCGAGCATCGCGAAGCAGTCCAGTTCTGGATCGCGTCGCTATCGCTCGCGATGACGAGTTGTGTTTTAAGTCGCCGGAACACGCAATTTGACCTTGGTCAGCACTCGCTTGGTCGAGATGGTTTTGATATCTCGCACCGCGAAATTCTCGCCGTCGACCATTACGTTGATTTCTTTGATCGGCTTATCGAAAGTAAAAGTGGCTTTCTTGGCACGTTTGGCCGGTATGCCGCGAGCCACCCAACCAACAATTTTCGGCACGTCGACGACGGGGTTGCCTTTGATGTTGACGTTGACTACCGCCATCTCGTCGCCCGAGTGCAGGGATTTGACAACTCGACCGTCGATTCGCGGAAACCAAACTCCGCCGATGCGACCGAGCAACGCCGAGATCACGCTATATTTGTGCTTGCGGCCGTCCACATCGGTAAAGCTAGGCAAATCGGCGCTCGGGTTGGGCACGGCGTGCTTTTTGTAATATTGAAAGACTTCGACCGGCACGTTGATTTTCTTGCCGGCCGCTTTCGCGATGCGTTGCAATCGATCGTTGCGCTCGCCGATGTTAGCCAAATGTCCAACGCCCCATTCGTGTAAAGCATAATAGAGGTGCTTGTTATTGATCCGGAGGTCGAGCGCCTGGTACTCGATGGTCGGCGAATTGACGATACCGATGATATCGAGAAATTTTTTGCGGCTGCCGAACGAGCCGATCATATCGTTGGCTTGCCCGAGCGGCAAAACCACGAAATCGACCTCCCGGTTGCCCTTGATTAGGCCGTTAAAAACCGCGCTCAGCGTTCCGTCACCACCGGCGGCGATGACCGTGTAGCCGTCCTTGACCACATCGCTCGTGGCGATATATTTAATCGTATCGTCAAAGTTCGGCAGAACCGTCAAATACATCACGCTCGCTCCGGTACGACGACAATATTTGTCCAATGGCGCTCGCACCAAAGGATCAAAATCGCTAGCCCGCGTGCTCTGATTGTTGTAAAACACCACAAACCGTCGCTTCTTCATCAAAACATTGTATCACATTATGGCGTCGGAGTGTGTTAAAATATAGTCATGAAAGACATAATCCTCACCGGCATCCGTTCCAACGACGAACCGACATTGGGCAATTACCTCGGCGCGATGCGGCCGATGGCCGATTTGCAGCGCAAATTCGCTGGGCGTTACCAAATCAACATGTTCGTGCCCGATCTGCACAGCTTCACGACGCCGATCGATCACAGCACATTATACGACAGCTCGATCCGCAACTTGAAATATTTCGTGGCGGCCGGGCTCGACATTGACGATCCCAACACGTTTATTTATCGTCAGAGTTTCATCCCGGCGCACAGCGAGCTAACTGTGATCCTAAACAATTTCACCGGTTTTGGCGAAATGGCGCGCATGACTCAATTCAAGGACAAATCTGCCGCGCAAAACGACAACGTCAGCGTCGGCCTGTTCGATTATCCGGTGCTAATGGCGGCCGATATTTTGTTATACGGCGCCAAATATGTGCCGGTCGGCGAGGACCAGACGCAGCATCTGGAAATCACGCGTGACATCGGCCTACGTATGAACCATAAATTCGGCGAACTGTTCGTCATTCCTGAGGAAACGAAAAAGCAAGTCGAGTTCATGAACCTGAATCGTGGCCTGCGCATCCGCAGCCTGTCCGATCCGACTCGCAAAATGAGCAAATCAATACAAGATCCACGCGGCACGATCCTGCTGTCCGATTCGCCCGATGCGGCCGCCAAAAAAGTCATGAGTGCCACGACCGACAGCGTCGGCCAGGTCAATTTCGATTGGGAAAATCAACCCGGCGTGACGAATCTGTTGCAGATTTTGGTCTTGCTGACCGGCCGGCCGCAAGACGAAATTAACGCCGAATGGACAGGTCAAACCAGCTATGGCGAATTAAAAAAAGCCGTGGCAACGGCCGTGCGCGACTTTCTAACCGATTTCCAGACAAAACTGGGCGAGATCGATGAATCCAGATTGTTAGACAAATTGAGCCGGGACGAGATGGCGATGGCTGAGGTTGCGAACGAAACTTTGCTGCGCGTACAGCGAGCCGTCGGATTGCGTCAAAAGAAATAGATGGCCGTCATTGCAAGGCAAACTTGTTTGCCGCGGCAATCCAATCAAAAATAAACTCAATTCTGGAAATAGCTCGCTATCGGAGGGACTGTACTAGGTAAGACCACCTGTGGAGTCCACCCTATTCTTCCTCCCGCAAGACCATACGACTTTACATCAACAAAACCGTGGTGGTTGCCCCCCTCGTCTGTGTAGTGACGTGAGGCTTTGATACCAGCAATGTTGTCAGAATCTTTATATAGAGGAGTTTCATCAGCCGGATCGAAATCTGACGTACGAACGTGGCCAGCTTCGAACACTGCATTACGAAATTCTTGTGAACAAATAACCAAGTCCAGGCCTTCCACCGCGCCTAACATCTCACTACGGTAACACCCCTTTGTAGTCTTGCGAATCCTATTGCTTGACGCGTTGCTTCTTCTCTTCGCAGTTTTCCAACCCTGCGCCGTTGACTCTGGCCCAAGGCTAGAAACTGCGTGCATGCCAGTTGCCAATCTTTGACGTCCAGGGAATACATCTCGAAAATAGTCGACTTGTCGCTGAATATCATCTTCGCAGCCCCCAAATGATCGAGGAGAGAATAGCCCAAGATCGACCATCAGCCCCAAACGCTCCTCAAGTGGCCATTCACCTTCGCTGATATGAAAGAAAAGGCCGGGATTTGCAAGAAACAAGCCAGCCCGAGCTAAATCCAAAACTGTTCCCCTACCTGGTTGCTCCATGACGCCGATGAAATCATCAGGGTCGTTAGCAATAACTTTATAACCATTTCTGCGAGCGTACTCCCTCTGTGCAAGAAGCATCGCAGCCATCGTTTTTCTATCCTCTCCATCCGATAGCCAGGGCAGAACGCGCTCTGGTTTTTCTTTGGCCTTAACCCACAGACCACTCCGCGGATTGTATTTAAATTGTTCCGATGCCATAATTCTCCTTTTCTCGGTTAATAAATCTTATGGAGCGATTATATCACCATGGGGGGGGGGTCTTGTCAAGTGTTTTTAGTCACTTTATTTTGATACAATATTCAATATGAGACTAGATTCGTTTTTGGTGGAAAAATATCCCGAGCACTCGCGCTCGGTGTGGCGGAGGTACATAGAGGCCGGCTATGTCAAAGTTAACGGTCGAGTCGTTGCAAGGACGGAGCTTGCAAAGGATAGTGATAAAATCGAGATCGACATACCGGAATCGACCAAGCAGCCACTCGATTTACCGGTTTTGTACGAGGACGAAAATGTCGTGGTGATTGACAAACCGGCCGGTGTTTTAACGCATAGCAAGGGCGCACTGAACGACGAGTTCACAGTGGCGGATTTCATAAGGACAAAATCTGTCGGAACAGATTCCCGGGAGGCTCGTGAGGACGGCGAGCGCGGCAGCGACGAATCCTGTGACGACAGGCATGAGGAGCGTTCCCGGGAATTTCGTTCCGAAGATTTTACCGGTAACCGCTTCGGCATCGTCCATCGTCTCGATCGGGCGACTAGCGGCGTGATTATCGGCGCCAAAACGGACGAGGCGCGGAAATTCTTGCAAAAGCAATTCGCCGAGCGAAAAGCCAAGAAAACTTACCTAGCCATCGTTGAAAACCCGCCGCTCAAACCGGCCGCGCGGATAGATTTGCCGATCGCGCGCGATCCAAAGCGACCCTCGCGTTTCCGCGTCGACCCCAAGGGCAAACCGGCCATAACCGACTACCGGGTGCTACAGATTCTGCGCGATGGCCGCGCTCTGGTCGAACTCAAACCGCTGACCGGCCGGACGCATCAACTGCGCGTGCACATGGCACACATCGGCGCACCAATCGTCGGCGACCCGATCTACGGCGCTGCAGGAACGGTTCCTGCAAAGAGCGGAGCAACAGGGCTGCAGGAACGGTTCCTGCAAAGGAAAAGGGAAGAGCGGATGCTTTTGCACGCGGCCTGCCTCGAGATCACGATTCCGGGCGGCGAACGCAAAACTTTTCGGGCGGAACTGCCAAAGGACTTTCGATGACGCTGGCTGATCTGGTTTTGCACACAAAAGTGCGGCAGCGGCTGGAGAATTATTCGAGGCAGCCAACGCACGCGCTGCTACTGATCGGTGAAAAGGGCGTCGGGCTCGGTACGATCGCTCGGACTTTGGCCAAGGAAATTGCCCCGGCCAACGTGGCCATCATCACGCCGCGTCTCCACGACAAACAAAAAACCTCGAGTATCAACATCGATGACATCCGCGAGCTGGCCGAGTTCACGCGCGACCGCCGGAGCGACCCCATATGCGTTATTATCGATGAAGCCGAGAAAATGACCGTGTCCGCGCCTGAAGCCTTCCTGAAGGGTCTCGAGGAGCCCGTGGCGCAGGTTTTCTACATCCTGACCACTCACAAACCCGCCAAATTGCCCGCCACCATCAAATCGCGCGCCCAAACTATCGAGATTTTGCCACCGCTGGCGGAAATGTGCGAATCTCTCTTTGCAAGGACGGAGCTTGCAAAGGGTTCCGCGAAATTAGCCAAAGTCAAATTCCTCGGCGACAGGCGGCCGGCCGAAATTGTCCGGCTCTTGACAGACGAGGAGTACTTTGACGCGGCGACTGCGCTCATGGAGACCGCCAAGCATTTCATCCAAGGCGACCCGGCCAAGCGACTAAGCATTGTCGCCAACTGCACGACGCGCGACGAAGCCATTCTTCTCGTGCAAAATATCGCTAAACTGTTGCTTTTGAGCGGCGTCGCGGCCAAAAATTCTAAAGCGGTCGCCCACAATTTGCACGCAACATCAGAGGTGATTGACCGCCTTGCCCAGAATGGCAACGTTCGCATGCAATTGACCTATCTGGCGCTAAATATCTAAATGTGTTAGAATAATAAGGATGAACGGAATTTTCGGTATCAGCATGATACTACTGTTAGCGGCAGTAGCGGTTTTTTGGCGTCAGCGCCCGACGGACGAATCGCGCAAGCCTTCCAAGTTGGCCGAACAGCTCGACAAATTGTGGGATATCTCGCAAAAGTCAATCCGCGAACGCAAATACTTGCGGGCCGAGAAAGCCCTGCTGACCATTCTGCGCTTTGACGAGCGCGACGCCCGCGCCTATAACCGGCTCGGGGTTTTGTACGCTAAACAACACCAATACGACGACGCCATCGAGTGTTTCGAGATCGCTCAGAGTCTCCAGCCGTCGGCCTCGTCGCTCCATAATGTCGGCCTGATTTATTACGAAACTAGCAAATTGGACAAGGCCGCGCAGGCTTTCGAGCAAGCGCTCCGCATCGAGGAGGATGTCGCTGTGCGCCATATCGCCTACGCAAAGGTGCTCGAAGCGGCCGGCAATAACAAAAAGATGATCGAGGAACTGGAGCGGGCGGTTGAGCTGGAGCCCAATCCCCAGAGCGTTAGTTTGCTGGCCGACGCGCTAGAAAACGAGGGCGAGATCGAGCGCGCTGCTAAACTTCATCTGATTGCTAAGAAAATGGCCGAAAAAGGTCAACGCGAGCGTGTCAAACAGCCCGGACGCCTCCAGGTTTGAAAATCCCTCGGAATTTGCTATACTGTATGGGGTGCCGCTTTAGCTCAGTTGGTCTAGAGCATCTGTTTTGTAAACAGAGGGTCCTCGGTTCGAATCCGAGAAGCGGCTCCAAATTTAAGCACGCGCTGGAGTTGAGCAATTGGTTGGCTCGCCAGACTGTAAATCTGGTCCCTTACGGGCGTATAGGTTCGAGTCCTATCTCCAGCACCAAGCACTGATTCATATTGACACAAAACACAAAATGTGATATACTGAGAAGATGAAGAGGTTTTTCTTGACTTGTTTCATCGAATCACCAGAACTGTACCTCTGGAATAAATACGGAGATCTTTGCCGTGCCAAGACGCTTTCCTTATAACCTTCGTTGGGGGTTCTTTATTAATATAGTCACGGTGACTGCACTCGGGGCTGTTTTGCTGAGCACTTCGTCTCCGTCAGCGGTTCCGCCCGTAGTTCGATCCACACCTGCTCCCGCTATCTTTGCCCCAACTGAGCCGATGGCTTTTACGGCGCCAACAGAGTCTGATTGTCCCGAACTCGATGAAGACAGCCGAACGCCGCACCTTATTTCTATCCCGAGCGCTCATATTGAAAACGCCTGCATGGA